>CAZSPO010000040.1:0-14509 GCA_964608775.1 uncultured Chthoniobacterales bacterium
CCGGCACCGAAGTCCAGCGTCAGGTCATCCGCGATGCCCAAAGTGTCTTGCGCCAAGAAGGTTACTACCGAGGGGCCATTGATGGCATCGCGGGGGAAGGCACCCGGGCTGCAATTCTGGCTTGGCAACGCAATTCGGGGCTCCCGCAAAACGGACGATTGGATGGGCCCACCCTTGCCCGGATGGGGTTAGCCGGCAATGATCCCCGCAGCATTGCCACCGGTGGTCCAGAAGTTGGCACTGCCCCCCCGATGCCAGATGGAGCTCGGGTGTATCAAGGAATCGCCGTCCCCAACGTGGCAGCGGCCCCGGCAGCGATCGTGGTGGGCGGTCCCGTTTGGTGGGGGCCGAGGCGGGTTTTTCGTCCAAGGGTAACCGTCGGATTTTGCCCCGGACCACGCGTTCGCGGGCGGGTGGTGGTTCGGCGCTGAGCGGCATCCCTTCGCCCCCCTGCGGGAGGCGGGCGATTTGTCTGGGTTCGCCATTGAGTTTCTCCCGCCTGGCCGGGTAATGTTCGGCTTTTCCCTGCCATGAATCCAAACACCATCGAATCCCACCTGCACGAGAACCGTCGATTTAAGCCGTCTTCCGATTTCGCCCGGCACGCACACATTAAATCCCTGGCGGAATACAAACGGCTGCATGAAGAATCGCTCCGTCACCCCGACCGGTTCTGGGGGCGCGAAGCCAAGGCGCTGCATTGGCAGAAAAAATGGGATAAGGTGCTCGACTGGCAATTGCCGTATGCGAAGTGGTTCGTGGGGGGGAAATTGAATGTGAGCGAGAATTGCCTCGACCGTCATCTGACCGAGGGTCGAAAGAACAAAGCGGCGATCATTTGGGAAGGGGAACCGGGTGAAACGCAGACGCTGACTTACCATCAGTTGCACCGCCAAGTTTGCCGGTTTGCTAATGTGCTCCGGCGCAATGGAGCGAAGAAGGGGGATCGCATTATTATTTATATGCCGCTGATCCCCGAGGCTGCGGTTGCCATGTTAGCCTGCGCCCGAATCGGCGCGGTGCACTCCGTGGTTTTTGGCGGGTTCAGCGCCGATAGTATCCGGGATCGAATCCAGGATTCGAAAGCTTCTATGATCGTAACGGCCGATGGCGGATACCGCCGCGGAGCCATTGTCCCGCTCAAACAGAATGTCGACGCAGCCCTCAAGGGAGTCGACAGCATTCGAAAAGTCATTGTTTTCCGCCGGACAAATGCTGAAATCGATATTGTCGAGGGGCGGGATGTCTGGTGGCACCGGGAATTGCAGTATGTCAGCCAGGATTGCGAACCGGCTCCCTTCGATTCCGAGCATCCGCTCTTCATCCTTTACACTAGCGGTTCAACAGGCAAACCGAAGGGCATTCTTCACACCTCAGGCGGCTATCTTCTCGGAGCGGCGATGACTTCGAAGTATGTCTTCGATCTGCGGGAAGATGACGTTTATTGGTGTTCTGCAGATGTGGGTTGGATCACGGGGCACAGTTACATGGTCTACGGTCCGCTGGCGAACGGCGCGACCGTTGTCATGTATGAAGGGGCTCCCAACTGGCCTGAACCCGATCGTTTTTGGGAAATTATCGAAAAGTTCGGAGTCACGGTCTTTTATACTGCGCCGACCGCCATTCGCGCATTTATTAAATGGGGCGATGAATGGGTGGATAAACACGATCTCTCTAGCCTCCGGCTCCTCGGGAGCGTGGGAGAACCGATTAACCCCGAAGCTTGGATGTGGTATTACGAAAAAATCGGCGGAGCCCGTTGCCCGGTCGTTGACACCTGGTGGCAGACCGAGACCGGGGCGATTATGATCACCCCGCTGCCCGGGGCCACTCCCACCAAACCGGGTTCCGCCACTCTCCCGTTTTTCGGGGTCGACGCGGCTGTTGTCGATGATAACGGCGAGGAAGTGCCCCCCAATGTTGGAGGGAAACTGGTGATTCGAAAACCGTGGCCATCCATGTTGCGGACGATTTACGGTGACAAAGCCCGCTATAAAAAAACCTATTGGAGCGATATCCCGGGCTGTTATTTCGCTGGGGATGGTGCCCGTCGGGATAAAGAGGGCTATTTCTGGATTGTCGGACGAATCGATGACGTCCTGAACGTGGCGGGCCATCGCCTGGGCACATCCGAAGTGGAAAGTGCGCTGGTCGAACACGATCGTGTCGCGGAAGCCGCTGTCGTGGGGCGTCCGGATGAAATCAAAGGGCAGGGAGTGGTCGCGTTTGTGACGGTGAAAGAAGGGGTGCATCCTTCTCAGGAACTCGCCGCTAAGCTCCGCAACCACGTCGCCCAATCGATCGGCCCGATCGCCAAACCTGACGAAATCCGCTTCACCGAGTCTCTTCCTAAAACCCGCAGTGGCAAAATCATGCGGCGATTGCTGAAAGAAATCGCAGCGGGTAACGCGGTCACAGGCGATACGACGACCCTGGAAGATCTCGGCGTGTTGACGCGGCTTCGGGAGGAGGGATAGCTTCAAAGCTAAAGAGCCTGAACCCCCCCGGCGCACGTAACTTATTATAATGGGGGAATCTGAATCATGAGCTTTTTTCGCGAGGGCTGGAGGGAACTGCGACGGAAATTTCGTCGGCAAAAGAACCGTGTTCTGCTGGAAGCTAAGCGAAAACGACTCGCCGAGGCCGAGATTCGGCTCGGATCGCTCTGCGTGGATGAGGCGGGGACGGTCGAAGCCCTTCGCCAACCTGTAAAAGAAGTCACCTCCCTCCACGCTCAAAAAGAGGAGCGGCAAGCTGAGCTTGATGCTGCCCGCCGCCGACTGGACGCCGCCCGCGCCTCCCTTGAGCAAGGCCGATCCTCCCACCAAGACGCCCTCAAACGGTTGCAGGAGGAAAGAACGCCGCTGCTCGAAGAGCGTAATATCTGCAAGGGAAAACTCCGGGCCTTTGAAGCCGAAGTCACTGAATGCCATCGCAAACTTCGCTCCCTCGAAAATGCCCAGGCGCGACAAGATAAAATCGCCCGAAAACAGGCCGACACCGCCCCCGCCCATGACGCGACACCCGGCGCCCAGCAGGCATCGATTTCAGAAGCGCCCCCGGCCGTCGATCCCGAGCGGCTCAATATTGAACAGGCCAGCAGCCAAGCCGAAGAACGCATCGGCCCGTTGCAAGCCGAACTTAAAGGTTACGAAGAGAGGATCGCTCGTTTCGATGAGCAGATTAAGCGGCTTAACGAGGAATGGAACCGGGATGACAAAGGTCAGCTCCAAAGTATTCAGCCCCAGGAACAATCAATCAAGAAGCTGGAGGAAGCCCTTCTCGAAATCGAAACTCAGCGCGCTGAACCATTCCGCCTCATCGGTCGCTACGCCGCCGACCACCCGGATATAGCCCGGCATCGGCCGGAGGAACTCGGCACCGTGCAACAGCTTCGCGAAGAGATCGACGTCACCCGGAGTGAAAACGAATCGCTCGCCCTCGAATCCTCTGAGGTCGATCAGCAAGATGTTCGCAAATTTTACTTCGTGCTGGTCTCCCTGCTAACCATTTTCTTCGCCGCCCTGCTTCTCGTGCTGCGTCCGGAACCGCCCAGCGTTTATCTGCCAGCTGAAACGGCGGCCCTCGTTTCGGTCAACCTTCGCAACCTTCCCACGCCCAACCTTAAAGAAGTGCCCGGACCGGAGGCTTGGATTTTCGCGCTGGCCAAGCCAGCGGCGGCCTTCGGGCTGCCGACTGGAGAAGGCGCGCTGACGGTGGCCATGCCAGCTGATGGAACTCCGGAGCAATCTGGCGGGATGCCGTGGCGGATTCTTTCCATGCCGTCTATGACTGGTCCAAAAACGCTTGAATGGGTGTCGCGCGCCCCGGGCACTCGGGAAAACCTCGCAGGCCTTACCATTCTGGAAGCCCATGGTAGCACGCTAACGGCCGTTGGCCCTGGCATGTTCGCTTTCGGAGCACGGGCCGATGTGGAATTGCTGGCTCGCTCCCGCCTCGGCTTGACCCCCGATCTGGTCACCGAATCCCCTCCCTTCAATGTCTTCTCCCAGCTCTCTTCCAATTTCGATTTCCGCGCTGCGACCAACGCCACTTCGCCGCTCGCTGAGCGGTGGAAACACCTGCTTGGCCCAGACTGGTTCGAGGGTCTTGAGGCGGTCGCCGTTGGGGTGGCGTTCCGTGAGGATCGGGCCCGGGTCCGCTTCATCCTCGGCGCTCCCAATGCCAACCAAGCCCGCGCGCTGGCCGAAAAAATCACAGCCGCTCCCGCCGATTATTTCACGGTCAAAGGCCACCCCAGTCCACTCACCAACGTGCCTCCTTCTATCAAGCGACACCGGCACCTATTGGAGATTCAAATTGATGTCGAAACGGCTCGGGTCTTGGATCTCTTGGGTCGCCTAACCTCGCCCCCAGAAACCGTCCCGGAAATGGCAGGCTCCTCCCTGCCGGCAGTTCCTGCCTCCTGATTGCCGCTCATCTTATGGCTGAAAATTCCCGACCCCTCCCCGCTAGCGCTGCTTCCGACAAAGGAAGCGGCATTTACATCGGCACCTTTCTCGATATCCGGTTCTACCTCGATTTTAGCTGGTTCTTCATCGCCGCCATGCTGACTTGGGTGCTTGCCTCCGGATATTTTCCTTCGGCTGCCCCCGGGTTGTCCGGCCCGCAATATGCCGCAATCGGATTTGTGACGGCACTCCTCTTTTTCCTCAGTATTCTGCTTCATGAACTGGGTCATAGCGTCGTTAGCCAACGCTGTGGCATCCCCGTGCCCCGGATCACCCTGCTCTTCATTGGCGGGGTGGCAGAAATTGCGCGCGAACCGGAGGACGCCAAGTCCGAACTAAAAATCGCGCTAGGCGGCCCTGCTGTCAGCCTCGTCCTGGGTTTTCTCTTCCTGGGGGCTTCGTCGCTGTTTCGCGGAGGCGAGCTGGGGCTGTTGGCTGCCATGACCTGGTGGCTCGGTCTGGTCAATTTTACTCTCCTCATTTTTAATCTATTTCCCGGATACCCTCTCGACGGCGGACGGGTCTTGCGAGCGTTGATCTGGTGGAAAACGGGCAATGCGCGAAAAGCCACATTTTGGGCCAGTCGGATGGGGGTCGGGTTTAGTTGGTTCCTTATTGTCCTCGGCCTCTTTCGCCTGCTTCCCCCTTCCGATATCTTCAATGCCATGCTCCTCATCTTTATCGGGCTTTTTCTCAAAAGCGCCGCAGAAAGCGGTTATCAACATGCCGTCCAAAAAGATGTGCTCGACCGGGTGTTCGTTCGCGATGTGATGACGCCTCACCCCATCTGCATTCCGGCCTCCCTCCCGCTCAACCTGGCGGTGGATGACTTTTTTCTTCGCCATCATCATGTCGGATTTCCCGTTGTAGATGCCGATGAAACTTTAGTCGGCGTGGCCAGACTCGAGCATCTTCGTCTGGTCGAGCGTCCCAAATGGCCCTACCGCACCGCCTCCGATTTGGTCGCGGAAGCCGAAACGGGCGACCGCCGAACCTCTCCCGATACCCCCGCCTCTGAATTGCTTCGCCAAATGATGATCCCCGGCTACGGACGTCTCGCCGTCGTGGATGCCCAAAGCCGGGTCATCGGATTCATCACCCGACATGATCTCATGCAATCCATTCGGGTTCGGGACGAACTCAGCGAGACGCGTTAACCCCCTCTTTCACAAAAGCAGGAAGGGGTTGCACCGCAGATTTTTGGGCAGGGCGCGAAGTTTAGGCGGTTGCGTATCCGGTGTGATACGCAACCGCTTGCACGACAAAGCGCTGGGCAAAAAGATCAAGCAAGTACGACGGGTTTTATGAAACAGGGGGGTGACGACTGGCATTTGTTCCCTCATTAGGCTAAACAACGCTTCTTTCTATGTTTTCCAGCCTCTCAGACAAGCTCCAGGACCTTTTTAAAGATCTTCGCGGCCACGGCACCATGACCGAGGCCAACATCAACGACGCCATGCGACAGGTTCGCCTCGCGTTGCTCGAAGCTGATGTCCATTTTCAGGTTGCCAAAGATTTTATCGCCCGGGTGAAAGACAAAGCTCTGGGGCAGGAAGTGCTCCGATCCGTGACGCCCGGCCAGCAGATCGTTAAAATTTTCCACGATGAATTGACCACTTTGCTCGGTGGGGACGCTGCTCCATTGAAGGTGGATCGCAATACCCGCATCCTGATCGTCGGCCTCAACGGTGCGGGCAAGACCACCACCACTGGTAAACTGGCGCATTGGCTGCGCAAACAGGGGCGCCAGCCGCTCCTCTACGCCCTCGACCTTCAGCGGCCAGCCGCCATTGACCAGCTCGCCATCGTCGGCCAACAAGCCGGGGCCGCTGTCTTTACCCCCGAACGAGGAGCCACCGATGTGCTGGCCACCGCCCGGCAAGGGGTGGAATGGGCTAAAACCCAGGATGGCTCCCTCCACCTCTTCGACACCGCCGGACGTCAGGAAGTGGATGAACCGCTCCTAGAAGAGCTGCGCCAATTAAAGGAGTTCCTGCAACCCGAGGAAACCCTCCTGGTCTGTGACGCCGCCACCGGCCAGCAGGCCGTGAGTGTGGCGGAACGATTTCATGCAACACTCGGGCTTACCGGTCTCATCCTCACAAAGCTCGATGGCGACGCCCGCGGGGGAGCCGCCCTCTCCATTCGCGAAGTTACCCGTTGCCCGATTAAATTCGCCGGCACCGGGGAAAAAATCACCCAACTCGAACCGTTCGTCCCCGATCGCATGGCCGGGCGCATTCTCGGTATGGGCGACATTATCGGCCTCGTCGAAAAAGCCGCCGAAGCGATCGATGCCGATGAAGCCGTTCGCATGCAGGAAAAACTGCGAAAGGCGACCTTCGATCTCACCGACTTCCTCCAACAATTCAAAATGCTCCGCAAACTCGGCCCGCTGGAAAGCGTGCTTGGCATGCTCCCCGGCATGGGAAATCTCAAAGGGATGTCCATTGACGAAAAACAGATGAAACGGGTGGAGGCGATCGTGCTTTCCATGACCCTCGAAGAACGGCGCCGCCCGGACATCCTCAATGCCCGACGTCGTCAGCGGATCGCCCGCGGCAGTGGCACGACCGTCACAGAAGTAAATGACCTCCTCAATCGCTTTGGGCAAATGCGAAAAATGTTCAAAAACCCGGGTAAACTGAAAAAAATGATGGGGCGCGGAGGCAAACCCGGTGCATTTCGACGTTGACCTGGGGCCAAACCCCCTCCATGTTCCGCCTTCCTCGTCGACCTAGATCGACAGCCTTTCAACCTGGCCAATATCACCTCCTTTCTATCCACCCTTTCGATCCACCCTTTCGATCCACTCGAAACATCCCGCATTTAAACATGGCAGTTGCCCTTCGACTCCGCCGCCAAGGCTCCAAAAATCGTCCCTATTATAAAATCGTCGCGGCCGACAGCCGCAGTCGACGTGACGGAAAATTCATTGAAATCCTCGGGACCTACGATCCCATGGCTCCTGGAATCAATTATCAGATCGACCTCGCCCTGGCTGATAAATGGCTGAACAACGGGGCTAAAGCCAGCGAAACAGTCGGCAGCATTATAAAAAAAGCCCGCCGCCAAGCCGATCCTACCCAAGCCGTCGCAGCCTGATCGGTTCCCCTTCTGTTCCATCGAAGGTGTTCCATCGAAGGTGGTAGCGGTTGCGCCGTAGATTACGGGGTAGACCGCGAAGACCATGCGTGAAGGTGGGTCCGAAGTCTATTCGGATATCAGACGCAGCCGCCTGAACGCCCCTCTAGATTGGTCTCATAAATCCCTGGGGTTCGCGTCCCCGCTCTCCAGCCGCCCTTCTTCACAAGGGTGGCTTTTTTATGGGGGAGATGCCGCCCGTTCCCGAAGAAAAACCAACGTGGAAATCGTGATGTCGAGGATGGCATCCAACCGATTGCCCACATCCTCTGCAAGAAAGCGGAGGACAAAATAGCGATGCCGTTGAAGCAGGGCATCCTTGCGGCGGTCCCGGCGGAACGCTTCGGCGTCGCCAAGGTGCTGGGAACCGTCGAGTTCTATGATGAGACGAAACTCTGCACAAAGAAAGTCCACCTCCATTTTCCCCGCGTTGTCGAAGGGGATCGGCAGTTCGGCGTTCAATCGAAACAATCCGCGCGTTTGCGACAGCGTTTCGAGACGGCGAAAAAGAAAGGCTTCACTGGCACTCCGAGCACGATCGGCACCTTCAGCATCGGGTGCAAATGGCCGTGCGGCATGAAGAAAAAGATCGGCAAGCGAAACCGTGACCCCATCGCGAATCAGCCGTCGCACGCTGGCAGCATATTCTTTTTTCCACGCCGGATCGACGGGAAGCGGAACCTCAACCGGCCAGCCGGGAACGGCGCTGGCCGGCAGCAGAATCTCGTATCCTATCGCTTCGTAGCCGCAACAGCGTTTGTCGAACATGCGGGAAAGCATCGGCACATCAAGATCGGCGTAGTCGTAAATCCTGACCTCGCCTTTTCCCTCATGTAGGCGATGAAGCCGTCCGGCATATTGGGAAATCGTTCCTCGCCAGGAAATGGGAAGGGCCAAAAAGAGGGTGTCCAGACGCGAATCATCAAACCCCTCGCCGACAAATCGTCCGGTGGCCAACACAACACGAGGCCCTTCTCCCAGCCGCGCAAGTGCGGCGCGTAGGGCTTTTCGCCCCATGCCACCTTGCAAAATCACGATGTTTGGGATTTGCAAAGCAAGTCGTTCCGCCAGACTTTTAAGATGGGTCGTCCGTTCAGTCAGGACGAGCGGAGAGCGGCCCTCGTGAAACGCGGCGATAACATCGGAGCAAATCAGCTGGTTGCGGGCTTCATTTGCAGCAAGGTTTTCCACCAGATCCTGATATTCCGAGCGCGGGTCGGGCGCTGACTCTGTGGTCGCACGGAAGCCCGTGGGTCGGACAATAACCTTGTGATAAAAAGGTCGGGCTACCGTCTGTTTCCTGGCATCAATCCGATGCCGCACCGGGCCACATTGCATGAAGATAATCGGATGATGCCCGTCCTTTCGGGCGACGGTCGCGGAGAGTCCGGTGAAAAATTGTGCCTTCGCCCGTCTAGCAACCCTTTCAAAACTATGCGCGGAAAGGTGATGGCATTCATCGACAATCAAGTGGCCGTAGTCACCCACCCGGTCGTCCACTACCCCCTCTCGCACCAGGCTCTGGATCGTGGCGATATCGAGCGAGGCCGTCAGTTTCTTCCGCCCGCCGCCGAGACGCCCGATCGATTTTGCTCGCACCCCCAAAAATTCTGCGAGCCGTTCCCCCCACTGCTCAAGCAGCTGCTGACGATGCACCAGAACGAGAGTGCTCACGCGGCGCCGAGCAATGAGCCAGGCTGCCAGCACGGTCTTACCGAAAGCGGTGGTGGCGGCTAACACTCCGAAATCATGCTTCTCCAGGGCCTCCGCTGCCGCCTCTTGCTCCGGCCTAAGTTCACCGCAAAACGAAACCTCCAAGGGTGTTCCACGACAGCGCTCGTCGCGGATGGAAAATTTAACCCCCAGTCGCTGCAACAAGGCGTGTGTGTCGTCCAAACAGCCGCGTGGAAGCGCAAAATGATCGGGGTATTCTTCCGCACATGAAATAATCCGGGGTTTATCATAGACGGGCAAACGCATCGCTTGAGCACGGTAAAATTCGGGATTTTGAAACGCGGCCAGCCGGACAAGTCGGTTGCGCAACGGCGGTGGCACCGCTGCTTTGGAAAAATAAATTTGGTCTGCTAGAACGGCTTCTAGCTTCTCCGGCAAGGGGCCGGGTAGTGCCATTTCGCTCCATTGCTGGGATGGGGGAGTGGTCCAAGGTTTCTCTTCGTCATCGAGCACCACCCGCACGCCGACAACACGCCCCCGCGATTCGGCCTGGCTTACTCGTTCTTCGGTGGTGGGACGCGAAATTTTTGGAATCGCTGCCAAGAACGCCCACTGATCGGTAAACGGCACGAAATTCGCATCCAAAAACTCCGTGTTTCCACAATCACGCGCCCGCTTTTGCAAAGGAAGCGCAATCAGATTTCCAAAGCCTCCCCTGGGCAAGGTGTCCTGATTGGGAAAAAATCGATCATAGGATTTCAGTCCAATGCCAGGTCTCCCCTCCATCGTTTCTGTCAACAGGGAAGCACCAAGTTTGCGGGCCAAGGTCGCAGGAATCGCTTCGTCAAAGAAAAACCAAACATGCCCGCCCTCACCAGAACGCGAGCGTTCGAGAGCGACGGGGATTTTCCATCGACCGCAGGTTTCCATAAACGCACGCACGTCATGGGCCCACTCCGAACCGTCGAAATCGACGGCGAGGAAAAAACAACTCTCATCAAGGAGCATCGGGTAAACACCGATCACGATTTTGCCAACAAGGTGGTTGTGGACAACCTCATCTGTGACACCCAACCAATTTTGGTGGGAACATTCGGTGCATTTGATTCGGGGCTTTTCGCAAATCCCTTTCACCCATTCATTGCCACAGACGGGTGAGTAACCGGCGCGACCGGTCTTACGGCTTTCGAACCGTCGGGGATAAACATCCGCTCGCCCACGAAACAGAGCGCGGAAAAGTGCGATTTTCTCGGCGGGAGAGGAGTGTTTGTCCATTAAAAAGCTGCGCAGGAATTGCTTGTGAAGTGGAAGCAGGAGGAGGGGTCAAGAGCCCGCCTAGGACATCGCCGATGGTGAGGATGGTTACGGCGCGACATTCGGTGGGAGCAAACCCGCCAGTGGTTGGGAGAGAGAATAATAGTTTCCCATGCAACTCAACGTTGTTCTCAAACCGTTAAATATTTGAGTGTCCGTGCGCAAGCGACTCTGCGGCTCCACCGCTTAGTCGTTGGGCAGCCGGTTCGATTTGCACCCCAACTCCTGATGCAGCCGCGACGATTCTTCCTTCTGTGACTTACCTGCGATTCCATTTTGTCTTCATTATCCCGATCATCGTCGTCTTGGCGCTCCTTGTGCGGCGACGGTCCCTTGCCTTCTCGCGACCGCTTTCGGGTATTGCCATTCTTTGCATCATCGCCGCGATTTACACGGTGCCATGGGATGATTACCTCATTTCTATCGGGATCTGGACCCATCAACCGGATCGAACGCTCGGCATTAATATCGCACGGATTCCTGTCGAAGAATTCGCTTTTTTCTTTCTTCAGCCACTCTTAACCGGCTTGTTCATGCTCCATTTTGCCGTTGCCATGCCCGGCATCGTTTCACAATGGCTCAATGCCCCGTGGCGCGGGCGAGCTCCACGTTTAATCGGAGCGGCGGTTGCCCTCGGCGTTTGCGCCTTGGGTGCAGCGATGTTGTGGCGATGGGATCTGTCGTGGACCTATCTCGGATTGATCCTGACCTGGGCAAGCCCGGTCCTCGCTCTCCAGTGGGCGCTGGGCGGGAATATCTTGTGGGTCGGTAGAAAGTTTCTGTTCACCTGTGTAGCCGGTCCTACCGTCTATCTTTGGGTCGTCGACATGATTGCCATCGACTGGGGCATTTGGAGCATCGCCGAGCCGACCTCAACCGGCAGATTTCTCCTGTCGCTACCCATTGAGGAAGCGGTCTTTTTCCTCGTGACAAACCTGATGGTTGTCATGGGCTTGATGCTCTACTTTCGCGTGGTGAATCGTCAGCGCTCAAAATCCACTCCATGACTCCGGTTGAGTTCCCGTCCTGGACGCTGATTCCCTTTGCCCTAAGTGCACTTCTCTTTGGGCTGCCTCACGGCGCATTGGATCACTTGGTGGCGGCAAAAATGTTCTGTCGTTCAACACCTAGCGTGGCCTGCTGGTGCTGGATTTTTGTCGGCTACCTCGCAGCAGCCGGGCTGGGGTGGTTGGTCTGGCACGCCCACCCGGCACTCGGCTTCGTCGCATTTATCGCGTTGACTTGTTATCACTGGGGTCAAGGCGAGTTGGAGGTGGCTTCAAGATGGCACCCCGAATGGCTGGGGAGCCGACTCCATCGCACCACCTTCTTGGTCTGGCGGGGCATGCAACCGATGCTCCTACCTCTGGTCATGAACGCAACCACTTATGCTTCCGTGGCAGCAGCTTGTCTTGGGCTTTTTGGTGATCGCAATCCATCTCTGCCCCACGCAGTCCAGTCTGGCGGGCCCTTCGCCATCGCGGCTTGCGCAATGGCGTGGGGAGTCGAAAAGATATTGGCTCCGCCCGCAACGCGGTGGGCTCCCAAAAAGCTCCTTCTGGAAACCAGCTTCACGGCTCTTTTCCTATGCGTGCATCCGATTTTTGGGATCGGGCTTTATTTCCTTTTTTGGCACGCGCTCCACCATATGAATCGTTTGCGCTACTTTTTCGCCCGACCAAACCACCTCTTGTGGCCTCTCTCGTGGCCTCGTCTGATGTGGCTGGCTTTGCCTCTCACGCTTTTCACTCTCGCTATCCTGGTGGTGATTGGAGTGATCACAGCGAACTTAACGACCTCAAGCAAAGAATGGCTGCCAGTGTATCTTGTCGCGCTCGCCTGTTTAACTTGGCCCCATGCTGCGCTGGTAACGATGCAAGATGCGCGCGAACACATTTGGAAAGCATCCGCAGCGCGCGGCGGGACGTTATAACTGTATGCGGTCCATGACGATGGACTGTGAATCACATAACCAATCAATCCCGTTACAAATGCCCACACTATCAATCGATCAGTATATGCTCGTCTACAACATGTTGTCCCTTACGATTGCATGTATGTTTGCATCTTTCGTATTTTTTGTTCTGGTTAAAAACGAAATCCTCCCAAAGTATCGCGGGGCAATTATTGCCTCAGCCCTCGTTGTTTTCATTGCGGGCTACCACTACTTCCGTATCTTCGGTAGTTGGGAGGGGGCCTTCACAATCTCTGGTGATCAGTATGTGGCCACCGGCAAACCTTTTAATGACGCCTATCGCTACGTGGATTGGCTTCTCACCGTTCCACTTCTCATGGTCGAGCTTGTTCTTGTCCTCGGTTTGACTGCAGCCAAGACTCAATCTCTCTTATTTAAGTTGGTGGTTGCAGCCTTTTTGATGATTGTTCTTGGTTATCCCGGAGAAATTGATCGGGAAAGCACGGCTTTGTTTTCTAACCGTGGTCTGTGGGGCTTCTTGAGCACTATTCCTTTCGTTTATATTCTTGTCACTTTAGTGGTGGAATTGCGTAGCTCCATGAAAAATGCTCCCAGTCCCGCGATCAGTGTTTTGCTTCGAAATATTGGGCTGCTTACCCTTTTGACATGGGGATTTTATCCCATTGCGTTTATGGCGCCATTTTATGGTTTGTCAGGAGCAAATGCTGAAATCGCGCTTCAATTAGGATATAGCATTGCCGATATACTGGCCAAATGCGGTTATGGTCTGCTCATCTATAATATTGCTCGACTGCGGTCGGAGGCCGAAGTGGCAGTTAGCGAACGCGCAGTTCAAAATCACACACCAGCTCATGCCTGAAATCAGTCGAGGAACAGGTTGTCATTCACCTATTCAGTGGTGAGATCAGGATAGCGTGGTCGGCGAGGGATGCGGTGTTTTCCGCGATAACGGTAACGACAGATTCACGAGGGAATGGGTCGGTAGGCTATCGAGTCAATTCTGTTTTCGTAAAAAGCGGATCGTTAATCGCAGATAACGCAGATTTCGCAGAGTTGTTTTCCCCATTGAGAAAGACAGGCTCGTGACAAATCCGCTGAAGGTCTTTAATGGAAGGTCTCGCGGATGGCTGGTTTAAGAGAAGGCCGACCTTTTTTGATTCGAATGAATGATGCAAAAGAAACCAAATTTTCGGGATTGGTGTTGGTCACGGGCGCGTCCGGCTTCATCGGGGCGGCGGTTTGTCGTGAGCTGCTATCGGCTGGGGCGCGAGTTCGGACTTTGAGCCGGGGTCTGATCGCCTCGGAATTATTGGCCGCTGGGGTGGAGGCGGTTCGAGGCGATCTGTTGCGTCCAGAGGATTGTCGCCGGGCGGTGGCGGGGTGTAGCCGGGTGTTTCATGTGGCGGGGGATTATCGGTTTTGGGCAGCGGACCCCGGGGAAATCTGGCGGCATAATGTGGAGGGCACCCGTCATCTTTTGGCTGCGGCATCGGTGGCCGGAGTGGGGCGGGTGGTTTGCACGAGCACGCCGGCGATCCTTGCGCCGAGTTCCGATCCGAAGAAGCCGGGTGATGAAAGCCGGTTGATGGCGGATGGCCGCCATTTTGGTCCTTACAAACGATCCAAGCTTGCCGCGCACCAACTCGCGGCCCGCTGGCCTGGCCCAATGGAAATTTTGCAGGTTTATCCCACGGCCGTGATTGGAGCGGGGGACCGTCGCCCGACCCCCACCGGTCGGATATTGTTAGAGTTCGCCCGGGGTCGCATGCCGATGACGGCGCGGACGGGGCTCAGTTTCCTGCCGGTGGAAGATGCGGCGCGGGGGCATCTGCTGGCGATGAAGTGGGGGAGAGCGGGGGAAGGCTATCTGTTGGCGGGGGAGAATCTTTGGTTGGCTGAGTTTCTGGCCCGAGGGGCGCCCAACGCCGCCGGCACCACCATCAACATCCCCCTGCCGCCGCACACCGCC
>CAZSPO010000041.1:0-14504 GCA_964608775.1 uncultured Chthoniobacterales bacterium
CCTTTTTCATCCGATCCCAAAATCCCACAACCTGGGCCTCGATCTCAGCCCTGTTCTCGGGGAATTTGGGATCGGATGAAAAAGGCAAGTCCGGTGCGTGCCGGGGATGCCAACGCACAGGGGCGATTCGTCACGGCATATCCATTCCACCCGGATCTCATCGAACGATTTTATGGGAAATGGACCCATCTCCGGCAGTTCCAGAGGACCAGAAACGTGCTTCAGACGTTTTCCAAGGCCCTGCGTGCGGCGGAAGCATGGGACGATTCACCGATTGTGAGCACACAGGTTTTCCTGAATCCGCCCGGACAGGGTGGAGTGAGCGCCGCGCTCCGTGCCCTCGCGGACGTTGCCATGAAGTCTTCGGCAGAGCTGCCGCCGTGGGAACAGAACCTCGACGTGGAATTGGGTCGCGCCATGCAGGCACAGAAAAGCGATGCTGCCGGCCTGGGCGGAAGGGAAATCGAATCCGCTTGCGTGGCAGCATTTCTCTTCTCGCAGCCAATCGGGCAGGAGGCCGACCTTAATGATATTCGTTGGCTCACCGGATCCACTTGTGACGTGCCAGCAATCTTTAATAACGGCCTCAAAGCTTGGCGCAAAGTTTCCTGGTATCTGGAGCCCTGTGAACGAACCGAACCAAATTCGGAGATTCCCATGGCTTGGCGAATGGGACCCAAACCGAACATCACCCAGATGCACGATTCCTATGTGCAGCAATGCCTCGGTGTTGCGCGGATCAAATTCGACGATCTCGCTGGAAGCCTGAAAATTCTGGGCGAAGGCGTTCCACAGGGTGTGAGCTTCCACCGTTTGCCAAGCGACCCCAGCAAACTCGACGACAACGAGCAATTCCGCCTCGCCCTCCTCGGAGCGGACCACGCCCATCAGGCTGGAAGCCCCCTCAAAACAGAGACGCTCGAGTTTTTGACAACGCACTCGTCCTCCACCGATCAGCGAGTCCATCAGAATGTTCTCCTCATTGTCATGCCGTCAGTTACTGGACTCGGACAGGCCGAGTCGGACATCGCGAGTTGGCTTGCATGGGGCGAAGTCCGTGCACGGGAAGGCAAAAATCTCTCTGGCATCCAGCTCGCTGAAGTCGAACGGAACGAGCGGGAAGCAAAAAAAAGCGCAGAGTCTGCCGTTCGAAATTCGTTCGAAGTCGTCCTCTATGTCGATAAGAGCGGGGCTCCTCAATCCAAAAAGTTCACCATGGGTGCGGAAGCCATGTTCCCTGCGCTGCTTCGCGAAAAGGATCTCCGACTTTTTGACCAGCGGATCGAACCGCTCGCGATCATGCCGGGCGGGCTCTATCCCGTTTGGCCAAGCGGACAACCCGCAGTCCAAGTAAAAGATCTATACCAATCCTTCGCCCGCCAGCCCAAGCTTCCCAAACTCATCTCGCCACAGATGGTTGTGAATACCGTGGTGGAGGGCGTGTCCCGGGGCCTGCTTGCTGTTCGCTATATTCGACCCGATGGATCGGATGAGTGGTTCTGGCGTCGCCCGATCCCGATTTCCGCTTGGGAAACAAACTCCGAAGCATGGCTACCCCAGAACGCCAGTATCGACAGTCTGCCGGCTTCGGCAGTTGCCCCGGAATCCCTGGGTGGGCTCTGGCCTTCCGATGATTCTCCAGTGCTGTTGTCGGCTCTTTGCGGCTGGTTTGATGGGGACCACGAATTCGAAGAGGAGGTGCAGGGGGTGGCCGAAAAGCATCCGTTGCCCAAAGTGGATTACAAGGTCGTCCACAGAGCGGTTGCCGACGCGGTCGAAAGAGGCGATCTCTGGCTCGTTTTCGGAAACGACAGCGTGATGGGCGAAAAGCCAACGGAAATCCAGCTCGACGCCAACGCGACATTGCGGCGTCCGCCGCAGTCACTCCGCAGCCTCGAACTCCTCCCGACCGCCTTGGCCGATGCATGGAGCACCGGAGATTCACCAAAAACGAATGTCGCCGACATGTATGCCGCGCTCAAAACCCAGCGTGGATTCCCATGGCCATCAAAGCAGTTTTTGGAGACCCTCAACGCTGCCATTAACCAAGGAGTGCTCTTGCGCTCCACTGGAAGCGGTGAACTCAAGGCGCTCGCAGCAGACGGGGCCGTGCAAATTGGCACACCGTCGCAACTTCCTCCTCCGCCAACACCGCCACAACCTCAACCCACCGGAAGCGGCGTGCAATCAACAGCCGTTCTCGTAAACGTTGGAACACTTCAGGATCTTGCCGACGACATCGCGCCGAAGTTGGCGAAACTCCTCTCCGGGTGCACCCCCGAATTCGAGGTCCGGCTCAAAATCGATGGCAAACTGCCTGCCAACCTGGACGAGATCAATAAGCTCATGGAGCAGGTCGATCCGAATTGGAAACTCTAAAGCAACCGCAATCATTTAGCTTTTTGCGTCACAGTGCGGACAGCACAGCGAAGTCTCTTCAAGGTATACCCTTGAAATTGATTGATTCGGCGAGGTCAGTATTTATGTTCTCCAACAACAGTCCGGGCGCAACTCCTCTCCCATCGCAATCCGGTGGTGATGAATGCCCGGTTGGCATTTCCCCGTAGATCGCATCTCCGGCCCGACGCCCCGGTCTATACCGGGGCGTTTCTTCTGGTCCACGCCCTTTCACATAAAATGGAGGCAGAGTGTCTACGCAAACTCTCTCAGTCCTGAGGTCGACGGAGTTTTTAGGAAATATTTTGACAGGGACCACGGATGTCTCTCCATGGATGTGATTATCAAGCCATGGGACACGGAAATCATTGGGAAACCATTTTTCAGAATGTGGAGGATGTCATGAAACTGCTGCCTGAAATCGTTCAGAAGGGCAAGGTGGTTGAGCGTCTGACAGCAAAGGATGTTCAACTGCTTGAGGTGGGCGAGTATGCGGCAATCCAACTGCCCAACGATCAGCCTCTCAGCTGCCTTGCGGTGATTCGCAAAGCGGTGGAAAGCAACGAGTTTGTTTCGTGCTATCCGGCGATCAACGATGGCGAGGAAAATATCCTCGAAATACAAACCATCAATTCCAAGGAGCCGGAGGACGGCGAATTCGAAGGGATCATCACGGCGACAGATTCCCTTGGCATCGAGATGACGTTCTTCGAACCTCGCTTTCCCATCAATAAATCTACGCTCTTCGGGCGAATGATTTTCAAACTGGGGGCGATAGCTTACAATATCGAACCGACCAGAACAGAGTTCGATATTGACGCTGGACCGTTGCTAGAGCTTGAGCGGGAACGGATTGCGGAAGAAGGGGGCGACCCTGCGGGCGTGCAGTCTGTTAAGGTATTTGCCGGAGAGTTACGGTGCTGCATTCCTCATGGTCATGGCGACTTTGAATTTCAAAGCGTGGTCGAGGATGTTCAGACCTTTAGCTTCCTGGGTATGACAATTTACCGACTGAAAATTCTTCTCGGGCCAAAAGAGGAAAACCCCGGGGCCATCGCTCTTTTTGCGAGTGAAAAAGCAGCAGGCGGTATGATTCCGAAAGTCGGCGACGCGATCATGGGGGTCGCGTGGCTTCAAGGGATTGCCGTGGGCTCGATCTCCTGAATTTCGGCAAACCGCTTCGTCCGACCCACGATCAAAGCAGCGAGGAATTTATGTTTCTGTTCGTTCCCGCATATTCGAAGGGTGGAGTTATCTCCGATCAATATTCTGAAGAACAGTGCGGTCTATTTAAGCTCATCATCGCTGCAACGGATCAGCAGGCCGGAAATCATCTCGTCATAGGCGGCAAACATCGTTCCATCTCCACCGAGAGCGACTTCAGCAAGGGTGACGATGAGAGAATTGGGAACAGCCTGTGGGCGGACTTGGCGAAGATGGATTATGCAGTCCTGCTCCGTTCCCGGACCTGCGGCTTGGCAGAGGATTGCATAGGCGACCGCCGTCGAACGGGAAATGCCAGCCCAGCAGTGAATCAGGATTTTCGATCGCGCATCCACAGTGGATGCAAAGGCCAAGATTTTCTGAATCTGCTCGAAAGTGGGTGCGTGGCGATCCTCCATTGGCGTTGGAATATCGTCGAAATAGGCAAAATGGACTTGGGTGGATTGCCGCAATTTTTGGAGAAACTGAAATTCGTGATTGTCCCGGGTTTCCCATACGGGATCCCAAACTGAGATAACATGGCTGAAGTCCTGCAGATCGAGACTGTCCAGCTCCTGAACGCCGCAGATTGTCACTTTTGGAAGCCGGGTCATTTCACGATTTCAGGGATGATTCGATCCAAGAGTGTAACTCGGCTTTCGAGGCGATGCCGGTTCGGCGGTTGGTTTCCACGCCGTTTTGAAAAATCAACAACGTGGGAACATTGCGAACGACCAGGTCCGCACAAGTCTGTGTAGCCAAATCATGGGAGATCGCATTCATTTTCACGGAGGTCAACTTCGCTTCAAATTCCGTGGCAAGCTCGTCGAGGATTGGGGCCAAAGCGCGGCAAGGTCCACATTTTGTGGTGAAAATATCCACCAGCAAGGGAAGTGGCGAATTTGCGATGCGATGTTTAAGTTCGGTGGCGGTAATTTCAGTCATAATTCAATCTTCTGGACGTTCGCCACTGGGGCACATTTTGACCAATTTAGGATCGAAGCGGGCGAGGGTTTCGACGAGGTCGGTTTGGGCGGCCATGACGGTTTCGATGTCTTTGTAGCAGGCAGGAACTTCGTCCAGGCCGGAGGAAAGGAGTGTTACTCCGCGATCACGGAGGAAGGCGTTAGCGTCCTGCCAGGAAAGCGTTTCAATCGCCCGGGTGCGGCTCATGGCGCGGCCGGCACCATGGGAGGCGGAATCCAGGGAATCGGTATTCCCTTTTCCCCTGACCAAAAAGCCGGGGGTGGCCATCGAGCCGGGAATAATGCCAAAACCTCCGGGTCCTGCTGGAGTGGCTCCTTTGCGATGGACGATGACGTCTTTTCCGAAGTGGGATTCGTTCCACGCGAAGTTGTGGTGGTTTTCGACATCCAAGCGAACCTCGCCCCCAAGGTTGGCCGCAATCTGGCGGTGGATGATCGCATGGTTGGCTGCGGCGTAGCGCCCCATCAGGTTCATGGCGTTCCAGTATTCTTGTCCTGGCTTAGAGTCGAGCAGGAGCCATGCGAGGCGCGACAGTTCGCGGGGCAACTCGGGATGGAGCGACATGGCCAGCTTGCTGTAATACTCGCACACAGCCGCTCCGGTTCCACGGCTTCCGCTGTGAGACAACAGAGCCAAGTGCTCGCAGGGCTCGATGCCTGCCTCCGCATCCGTGACAGTGAGGATTCCGAATTCCACAAAATGGTTCCCGCTGCCGCTGGTGCCGAGCTGCGCTCTGGCCCGGTCTTTATTCTTCGCAGTGACGGGGCTTACCGACCAATCTTCATCAAGGACGGGGTGTTCGTGACGCTCTTTGAACGTGGCTCCCACGCCGAACCGGGTTTCTTTTTCCAAAGCAGCAGTCAGCCGATCCTTGTGTTCATTGAGCCAAGAAACAGGGAGGTCGAGGACGGTCATTTTCATCCGGCAGGCGATGTCCACACCGACCGCGTAGGGAATGACGGCGTTTTCGGTTGCCAGAACGCCGCCGATGGGCAGGCCGTAGCCCACGTGTGCGTCAGGCATGAGCGCAGCAGCTACGGAGATCGGTAGCAGGCTCGCCATCTCGATCTGCTTGATGGCAAGTTCGTCAATATCTGTGCTCCACTGACGCCATGGCGCGGGGGCCTTGCCGGGAGAATAGAGGTCAGGAGCCAAAAGTGAGGACGCAAAATCAGCGCGAAGAGGATCCAATTGAAAGGATGTCGGGTTTGCCACGATGGCGCCAATCTCATCAGCGAGAGATTCCTTTGCCCCGCCGGCCAGACAAAAGGCGGAGATGAATTTGAAGGCTTCGCCCATCGGCGCACCAAGCGGCACACCAAGCAGGAGGAGGTCTTTGGTTTTCATGATTTCTTTTTTGGATACTTGGCTACCTGGCGAGGAATTGATCCCGCTTCAAGTTCCGGAATCCATTGGAGCCAATCGTGTTGAAGGATGACCGGCACGGAGTGGTTTTGACAGACCCGAATGGTATGGCCGGTTCCTCCAGCCATTGGATCGCAGGGGTCTGCGTAGAAAATCCCGGCCACAGGAGCTAGGAAACCGGGCCCATGCCCGGTAACCTTGAGCGTGTCGCGAAGTAGGTAGTTCGCTTTGGCTTGCAGACGGGGAGAATGGGAGTTTACCAAACCTCGATTGCGGGGCGAGGCAGTCACTGTGGCTTCTGCGACAATGGATCGCTCGCCCTCCGTCAAGGAGTCGGCTGCAAGGTAGAGTGCTCCCGCCCCCGCGGTCCGGCGGTGACCGCCATAGGGAAGGAAAAGCTCGAGACGAGAGGAATCGTGCTGACCAACGCCTTGCGCAAAGGCTTCGTCCGAGCCGGGGGCATTGCCGGAGCGGAAGCACATGTCGGGAAAACGCACGGCAAGAAGATGGGCTAGCCTGCGAGCGGACTCGGACATCTCTTCGGGAATCTCCCGGCGGCCTTCGAGGAGAACAATCGGTTTGGCGTGGGTGCCAATGAGGTGGATGAATTGAGCAAGGGTCATGAAATTACCAAGGCAGCTCCGTTCAGGGACATTTGCGGTCCCTTCAAAATTTTTCGTCCGAGTTTGAGAACTGGCTCATTGCTTGGCCTTCCGTCCCGATTGGAATGTATAAAACAGCGACCACAGGCGAGAGTAGATAGAAGATTTGTCGCGCTGATCCGGGAGCTCATGGATCCGGTCCTTGAAGTTTGAATAGTCTATGGATGTCGCAAGAGCGGCCATGATTTTGCTGACCTCCGGCTGACCCACAACGATTCGCCAAGCGTAATCTCCGTCGGTCGTGTGGTGCAGGGGTGCCTCGACGGAAACGAGAGCGATCAGGTTTTCGAGATCCTGCTTGCAGCGGGCTCGAACATGGAACTGGCCGGCGGGCTTTTGGACGATGGAATAGAAACCGTGTTGGGTAGCGAGCCACATAGGGAAGTTTTCAGTGTTTGGTTTTCGGTGTTCAGTGGAGCAGTCAGCGGAGGATTTTTTACTGCGCGAGGATGCTGAGGTGGATGGGTTCGGCGACAGACGTGTCACGAGTCTCGAACCGGAGCTGTGACTTGGCTCTGCGGGTTGAAAGGCGTGTCCGAGGGGGAAGGCTTTCCTCTTCCGAATTGGCATTTTGGGCTTCCTCCAGCCAGTTCGAGACCTCAGCGGTGTCGATAGGCAATTCGCTGCAAGGCTGGGTGCGCTCGCCTATGGCCTCAAACGCGGCGGCTCGGAGGAGCTTTTTCCAGACCTTTCGGAACAGGACCGCATCTCCGTAAATGTCTGCATGGCTGAATTTGCCATTAATCGCCCAAATCACACCCGCCGCTTCAGGCAATGGGGCGTCCACCAAGCCCGCGAAATATTGCTCCACCGCCGACGCCGTCTCCTTCATCTCGTAGGAAAGTTGAAGGCTGGATGGGGACATGGCGGCTTTCGCGGAGAGCCCGATGCCCTGGCTCAACTTGGCTTGCTCTTCCTCGACTGAGGCCCACACTTCTCCTTGGCTCTTTTTCTCGCGCAGGGCCGCCCGCAGTTTCTTTGACGAAGCAAACTCGCTGGATTTCGAGAAATGGGCGTCCGATTCATTGCGACGTTTGTGCCAACGCGCCGATTCCACGCAGAACACCGGGATCGGCACCTTGCCCGATTTTGCAGGGACGATGAAGTCCGCGCCGAGTGTACGATCCTGACGTCCACCCTTCACAATGTCCCCAGCTTGGATGAAAAGATCCTGATCGCCTGGATTCTCGATGAGGAGTTCGTTGACATCACCAGTTTCATGAAGAAGGCCGGTTTGAGTTTCCATGGCCTCCTCAAGAACGGTATAATTGGAAATCCCAGGGGTTGAAGGAACGGAAACAAACCAAGCGGTGAGATTGAGAGCTGATGTGGGTGTGTCTTGGATTTTCATTTGCGGGATTCTGGCATGACCCAGAGACATTTGCGGTTACTGGTGAAAAAATTAATGATCCCCATACAGTTTTCTGGGATTGAGATGTTCCCTTCCAAAGAGGGCTGCCTCCAAAACCTCCAACTCGGATCGCCCGGCTTTGGGAGGAGCAATTAATGCCCGCCAGGCAAGTTTTTCGAGGCGCTTCCGACTGGGATGATGCCGCCGGGCCTGGCAACGGCGCCGTTTGAGGGTTGGCAGAGCGGGGGATCCGAATTGGGAATTTTGCATCATAAGAGGAGGCCGGGGGTCGTCAACGCCTGGTGGTATGTCGTGCGGGTGTTTAATGTGCCAATTGCAGTGGTGCAGGGCTGCTTGGTGCATTGCGCGTCGCCCTTGGACGCGAATCTTTGTCGATTTCTTCCCATTCCGGGAAACAGCACGGTTAGGCTGTGGGTTTTGACGTTCGCCCGGTTCCCCGGCCTCCAAATGAATTAATCCGCGAGATCGGCCTCCCAGTTGAGACGTTGGATAAGCATGTTGAGTTCGCGGAGCCTTGTATTGATGGACTCCACTCGCTTGCGCAGGACGACAATGTCCATCGTGGGAACGTAGCGCAATTCCTGGCGGCCATAAACGTCCTCCTTTTGGGTGGCCTGTTGATAAGCCTCCGTGAGAATGCTCTGCCGGGCACGTAGGGCATCGCGCTCGGCGAGGAGTTCAGTCATGGAGCGAGCGCGTTCGTCGGTGATTGATAGATTGGACCGATTGATCGCCGCGACCAGCTTTTCAAATTCCGTTGCTCGGGATTCCATTCGTGTGAGCATTTCCTCTGGGTCTTCTGAGGGTTTGCTCCCCTCTGGAACACGGGAGATTTTCGAGAATTGGTCTTTGATCCAGGCAAGATCTTTTTGGAGACTGCTCCGATTGGACAGGGCTTCAGCAAGTTTCATGCAGCCGACATTGCCGTGTTCATCGAAGCTCCGCCATTTTTGAAAATGAAGGATACCTGACTGGATAGTCAGGTTTGAAGCCGACTGCTGAGCGTTTTTTTCCAGTGCAGTAAGAACACGTCCTTCAACGCGTAGTGCCCGAACAATGTCACCGGGGCATCCTCTGAAAGTTTCCGCTGAAGCAGCTTCGCGAGCTTGATCGTCTTCGGGAACGTCACATTCGGCGACTTGTGCGACGGGCGAAAAAAACTCCACATCAGGAGGTGAGTAGCGCAGAGGCAAAAGCACGCATACCCCGTTTTTTCGGTCGGCCTTTCAGCTATTTGGGACAATTCTATTTTCCAGATATTGCGCATCGGAAAAACCGATGGTCAAAATAGTCGCGCAATTCAACGGATTCCAGAAAATTTGAGAAGATGAGACATTGTCCGTCGCCAATCTCATCGGAGCAGCATTGTTCTCCCTATCTGAAAATCAGATGGCCCGGTGACTGGCAAGTTTCCATTTTCCGAAAGCAAACTTGGTTTTCTTTTCTTTCAACCTTTGTCCCGACCGATTTTAGCCAACTCTTGAAGTTTCTGATCTCCGTGCTTTCTAAGAAGTTCCCGGCATCGAACAAGATCCACCACATCGAAGAGAGTCAATCGTTTGCGCCGCACCACAGGCGTCAACCATCCAGCATCGCGAAAATCCTTGATAAGTTGCTCCGATCCAAAACGCTCCCCAGCGGCTTGAGGACCAAGCAGCCAAGGATTTTCGTTTGGGACGGGACGTTTCACGCATAGGGCTATTTCCTGTCCTTGCCCGCAAAAGAAAATCGGTATTTTTCGTCAGGAGCAGATTTTTTTTCGAAAAGCAGCAGGTAACGAGGTGAATCAATAGTTGCGATGGGCCAGGTGGATCGATATTGAGGCGGCTCTTCCGGCGACGAATTTTTTGAAAATGGCCACTTCGACTGTCGGTTGCAGGCGACATTCGCGCCTGTAGTCCCCCGAATAAACACTTGGGAAGAGTCTGTGAGCCGAAATTTTGAAGGGCAAAAAGGCCACTTTAGCTACACCAAATAAGCTACACCTTGCGTAAAGGCTTGGAGCCTAGGGGAATCGAACCCCTGACCTCCTCAATGCCATTGAGGCGCTCTACCAACTGAGCTAAGACCCCTTGGGAATTTGCAATCATGCCAGCTTCTGCTGGGCTTGCAACGGAAAAAAATCCGTCCGCCCCTCCTGTATTTTGAGAATCCATAAATCGGCCCTTTGCACCCCCGGCGAGATGGGCCTGAAAGAAGGGGCGTCGCTCCGGTGCGTTGACGAAGGGGGCACTGACGAAGGGGGCACTGACGAAGGGGGCACTGCAGCTCCCTGGAATCAACTAAGGAATGAGACTGGGCGAAGATTGGGCGAAGATTGGGCGAAGATTGGGCTCGCTGGGAATTGATCGAAATCCGCCGCTGCCAAGGACCAGGAGGGGCCTTTCATTCATGGCGGCGAGGCCACCCCGATATTAGTAATTCCAAATTTTGCCTTGCTGAGCGTCATTGAAGATCGCGGGGCTCATCAGATAGGACATCGGCGGGTTGGGCAGCGGGCTGTCGTCGAGCACCGGCAAATTTTTCCCTACGCTCGCGTCCCACGGCTGACTTGTTGCGATGTTCAGTTTGGCATTCGTGGGGATCATTTCGAAAACCGCTTTGGCCGAATGCAAAGGTGCTCGGACACAGCCATGGGTGGTTGGATACGGTTTCACAAACCCCCAGTGAATCCCATAGGCCGGTTTGAATTCCATCCAATAGAAGAGGGGATAGCCTGCTCCGGGTTGACTGATGCGACGCCGTCCCGCTTGTTTGGAGTAGATTCGGAAGTTGCCCATCGGAGTCGGCGTGGCTGACGTGCCGACGGAAACCGGAGTGGCAAGCAACACTTCATTGCCTTCCACCACGTAAAGGCGCTGCGCCCCCGTGCTAATACGCACTTCCACATTCGCCTTGTTCGTTGGTTGCTTCACTGCGGGGCGGTAGGAGAACGAGCTGCGTTTGCCGCTCGTCGATTGAGTCGTGGCACAAGCACTGAGGCCGAGCACGAGCAGGGCCATGGCGGAGGCTTGGAGGAGGCGGGAGAGGTTCATGAGTTTAATGGAAGGTGAAAACAGGGGGACCCTGGGCGTTTTTCGTTCGCGGCGCAATAAAAAGTCGCTTTCCCAAGCCGAAACAGCGGAGTGGGGCGGCTACCTCGGGTGCAAGCGGTGTCGGAGGCGCGGGAGCGCTGTCGCCACGGCACTCGGCTGCCGAGTTCGTTCCGGGGGGGCGGAGCGGAAAAAAAGGGGGGCGTCGCATGGAGTGCGAGAGTTATCGACCACGCGAAACCGGAAACTTCTTGCAAAAAGTTAAGCGGGCGCGGGTGACTTTGGCCCGCGTCGGGCATCCTTCCACATGATCATTTACCAACCCCATGGCCTGCATGAATGCGTAACAGGTGGTGGGTCCGACGTATCTCCAACCCCGCTTGCGAAGGGCTTTTGAAAGAGCCACGGAAGATGGGGTTTTTCCGAGGGTGATCAGCGTCTCGCGCGTCATGCTGGTCGGGCGCTCGGTTGCAGGTGGTTCAAAAGCCCAAAAAAATGCGGCGAGCGATCCGGCTTCCGCCGTGAGTTCGATCGCCCGGGTTGCGTTTTGAATGGCAGCCAGAATTTTGCCCCGATGCCGCACGATCCCGGCATCAGCCATCAATCGGGCGACCTCCTTTTCTCCAAACCGGGCGACCGCATGAAAATCGAACGCGGAAAATGCCGCCCGGAAATTCTCCCGTTTTCGGAGAATCGTCAGCCAGCTCAAGCCCGATTGGAAACCTTCGAGACAGATTTTTTCAAACAGCCGCCGATCGTCCGCCACGGGAAACCCCCACTCAGTATCATGATAATGCCGATACTCCTCGCTACCGAGGCACCACCAACAGCGGGAATCTTGGGAGGTTGACATGCTGAATACAGGGGGAACCAACTGCTTCATAAAACAGGACGGCTTTTATGAAACATGGGGGTTTAAAGGCGGGCAAGCACGGCGGAGAGCGGTGCGCGGGCTAAGGCAATGGCGGTGTCGCACACCCCGTAATAAAGCCAAATCTCCCCGTCGATGAGGATCGCGGCCGTGGGGAAAACGACGTCGGGAATGTAAACGCCGGTTTTTTCGTAATATTCCTCGGGTTCTAACAATGGTTCCTCTGCTCGTGCAACGACCTTGGTGGGATTGTCGAGGTCGAGTAACACCGCGCCCATTCGGTAGCGCACATGGCGCACGGCGGGATCGATGGTTTGCACGCCATGGTAGAAAACCAGCCAACCGCGTTCTGTCCGGATGGGAGGGGTGGAGCCGCCGATTCGGTTGTCTTCCCATGGCAGGGCGGCGGGGAAGAGCACCGCGGGATCGCTCCAGGTTTGGAGGTCGGTGGAATGGCTGATCATGACCCCTTGCGGAGCCTGGCTGTGGTTCGCGGCGGTTCCGACAAAGGTCGAGGGGCGACGGAGCACCCAATAGCGGTCGGCGATTTTTTCCGGGAAAAGAATGACGTTGCGATCATCCATTTCGGGCGGCGTGACCCAGCCATGAAACTGCCAATTCATTAAATCATCGGAAATGGCCAGGCCGGATCGAGTCTGGTTGTCTGCGTCGTCGCCGCTGAACCCAGGGAAATCGACTTGGTGCGATTCCGGCACGCCGACCCCGGTCGGGTTGCTGGCCCAGGCGTAGGGGCGGAAGGCAAAGGAAAGATAGAAACGACCTTCCAATTTGACTACCCGCGGATCTTGCACGCTGCCATATTCGCTGCCTGCCATGGCGGGGGTGAAGACCGGTTCGGAGCCATGCTGAGTGAAGTGCACCCCGTCTTCGCTGGTTAACAGACCGATTTGGCAATGAAACGGTCGCAAACCGCCGGCTGCTCGTTCAAAGCAGTAAAAGCGGTTGTTCTCCCGAATGACACCGGGATTGAAGGTGACGGCGCGCCGCCACGGGAGGTCGCCCGGGCGGATGATGGGATTGGCTGGATGACGAAGGAAGAGGCTCATGAGTCGATGGGGTGATTGTTGTTATTGAGAAGAGCAGGGGTTTCGTCGAGGAAGACCTTACGAAGTCGCTTCTTTCGCATCGCCACCTGCCATCCGTCCGGGCGGGCTTGCGTGGCGAGCGCTGGTTCGTTACCTCTTTCTCAATGTCTGAGAGTATTCGTCGGATTCTCCGCACCCTGCTGGCCGGTTTGCTGGCGGTGCTGCCGCTCGTGCTGACCGTGACCGCCGTGGTCTGGGTGGGGAATTTTCTTCTCCGTTTTGCCGGACCCGACAGCATGGTCGGGCGGGTGCTGGCGGCCATCGGGCTGCCGGCTGGGGAGAATCGGATTTTTGCCTACTTCCTCGGGGTGGTGATCGTGGTCTGCGGTCTCTACATTTTTGGGAAATGGGTAGAGTCCGGGATGAAGGAGCGCTGGCAGAATCTGACTGACCGGCTTTTTCGGCGGGTGCCTCTGATCGGGCAGATTTATGGGGTCACGACGAAGTTCGTGGGGTTGTTTGGGCGGAGTGAGAAACCGGAATTGCAGGGGATGAGCCCGGTCTGGGTTTACTTTGGCGGAAGGGGCGGGACGGCAGCGCTTGCGCTCATGCCGACGGCAGAAACGATGGTGGTGGGGGGGGTGCTCTGCCATGTGGTGCTGGTGCCGACCGCGCCGGTCCCCTTTGGTGGCGGGCTGCTTTGGGTCCCGGCGGATTGGGTGGAACGAGCGTCATTCGGAGCCGAGGGCCTCACCAGTATTTACGTCTCGATGGGGGTCTCAGCTCCCGATGTTTTGCGCGGGGTAAAACGGCGGTCGGAGGTGCCGCCGCACCCGGAGGAAGGGTTGCCCGAGGAGTCCTGAGGCGTTTTTAATAGTCGCGAGCGAGCAGGTAATTCGCCATGTCCAAGAGAGGGGCTGCGCGGCTGCCGAATGGAGCGAGGGCCTCCCGGGCTTCCTCGGTGAGGGCGTGGGCTTTGCGGTAAGAGGCGTCCAAGCCGAATACAGCGGGGAAAGTGGCCTTTTGAGCGGCAACATCTTTGCCGGCGCTTTTGCCGAGTTTTTCCGAAGTCTGCGTGACATCAAGGATATCGTCGATCACTTGGAAAGCGAGGCCGAGGGCGCGTCCGAATTGAGTCAGCAACTCGAGTTGTCTTGGCCGGGCATTGGCCGACATGGCCCCAAACCGGATGGAGGTGGTCAGGAGAGCCGCGGTTTTGCCTTCATGAATAAATTGCAGCTGCTTTTTGGACACGGGCCGACCTTCCCCTTCAAGGTCGGCGACCTGACCAGCAATGAGCTTGAGGCTACCGGCGGCGTCGGCCAGTTCCCGAATCAGGGAGCGCACATCATAGCGCGGCCAACTCTCCGCCTGAGCCACCAAATCGAAGGCGAGGGTGAGAAGCGCATCCCCGGCGAGGACGGCAATTCCTTCGCCAAAGACCTTGTGGCAAGTCGGTTTGCCCCGGCGGAAATCATCGTTGTCCATGCACGGCAGATCGTCGTGCACCAAGGAGTAGGTGTGGAGGCATTCGACGGCGCAAGCGAGGGGGAGAGCCGACTCAGGACG
>CAZSPO010000042.1:0-14348 GCA_964608775.1 uncultured Chthoniobacterales bacterium
GCACAAGTGGCCCCGGGGGCGGCGGGCTACCTTGATGCCACCCGCTGGCTCCTGACCTCGGCGGATAAACTGGCCCTCTACAATCATCCGGCTCCGATGGACGCCGCAACGGAAACCAACGAAGCGCCTTCCCAAGCGACTCCTCCCCCTGGTCAAGCAATCCGGCTCAGCCTAGAAGCCATGCAGGAAATCGCCGCTTTGGTTTCCTCTGGGAATGCGGTCGAGGTGATCTATCCGATGGACGCTTCCTAAACCGAAACGAATACCACGGCACCGAGCCCCGTCCTTCCCGTCGCCACGCCTGATCACCACTCGTTTCTCCCCGGCCTTTTTTCCGATCGCGATGCTTCCCTTGCTGTTCACCGCCCTGGCTTCCGCCGTTTGGGTTGGGCTCCTCCTCGATCCCGCCCGGCGCTGGGATTTCCAGCCGGTGGAGAGCGATCCGCTCTCCGAACCCGATCCGAAGTCCTGGCCATCGGTTGCCATCTTGGTGCCGGCCCGCAACGAAGCCGAGGCGCTCCCTCAGACTTTGCCCAGCTTGTTTTCCCAAGATTATCCCGGGCCTTTTCACGTCTGGGTGATTGATGATCGCTCTGAAGACGATACAACAGGAACGGCGCGGCGACTGGCTGACGGACAACCCGGCACGGTGATCCGAAGAGAGACCGCCACTCCTGGCTGGGTCGGGAAAGTCGGTGCCTTAGAAGCGGGGTTGGCGTGCATGAAGAAAGGGGGGCTCACCGATTATCTCCTCTGCACCGACGCCGATATTTTGCACACCCCCGATTCTTTGCGCTGTCTGGTGAAACAGAGTGAGGCCTATGGGTTGGCCCTCAATTCGCGCATGGCCCGCCTCCGTTGCATTTCCCCCGCCGAACGACTTGCCATTCCGGCCTTTGTCTATTTTTTCAACCTCCTTTACCCGATGCGTCGGATCAATGACTCGGGTCACCCGGCCGGAGCAGCCGGTGGTTGTGTGCTGCTTTCCCGGCAGGCGATGGCCTCGCTCGGCAATTCTTTCGCGTCCATCCGAGAATGTGTGATTGACGACGTGAACCTGGCCCGGGCGATCCACAAGCGGGGCGGGCGCCTTCGATTGGAATTGAGCGCTGGACGGGTCACCAGCTTGCGGACCTATCCCGAAATGCGCGACATTGGAGCCATGGTCAGCCGGTCCGCTTATGCCCAACTCGGTTACCGGCCTTGGCTCGGATGGTTGACGCCGCCGGGCCTGGCCTTTCTTTTCTTTCTCCCTCCCGCTGCGGCGTTGGCGGGTCTTTGGATGGGGCACCCTGCCCTCGCTGGTCTGGGGGCGGTGGGCTGGCTGGCGATGACGATCAGTTATTTGCCTGCTATCCGCTTTTTTCAATTGCCTTGGGTGCGAGTCTTGACCCTACCGCTCGCCGCCCTCCATTACGCCGCCATGACCTGGCAATCGATGCGCCGCCACGAAAAAGGAGGGGGCGTCCGTTGGCGCGACACTCCTGACCCTCTGTGACGGTTTACACCCGCTTTTCCTCCCCTTCCAACCCTTCGGTATGGTAATCAAACATCCGCCATGCTTCACACCGTCAAAAACCAGCCAGAACACGCCCAAGAAAACCTCCACTTTGCTTACGCCGATCGCTCCATGGATCGGTCGGTGCCGAAATACGACCTTCCGCCAAAGGGGGTGGACGCCCGGGTGGCTTACCGCATTCTCCACGACGAACTGAATCTCGACGGCAACCCCGTCCTCAACCTCGCCAGCTTTGTGACCACCTGGATGGAGCCTGAGGCCGATAAACTCCTTCTTGAAACCGCCAACAAGAATTTCGTCGACCAGGATGAATACCCGCAAACCGAGGAGATTCATCAGCGGGTCATCTCCATGCTTGGACGGCTCTTTAACGCGCCAACGGATTGTCATCCCGTCGGGACCTGCACGGTCGGTTCTTCCGAGGCGATCATGCTCGGTTGTCTGGCCCATAAATGGAGTTGGAAAAAACGTCGGGAAACCGCTGGACTCCCCACGACGCATCCCAACATCGTCTTTTCGGCCGACGTCCATACCTGCTGGGAGAAATTCGCCCGCTATTTCGATGTGGAAATGCGGGTGGTGCCTCTGAAACCGGACCAATTTTATCTGACCGCCGACCAACTTGACGGGCTGATTGATGAAAACACCATCGCCGTCGGCTGCGTGATCGGCACCACGTTCACCGGCCAAATGGATGATGTTCAGGGGCTCAATGATTATCTCCTCAAACTGAAAGCCGACAAAGGTTGGGAAATCCCGATTCATTGCGACGGAGCCAGCGGCGGATTCGTGGCTCCCTTTGTCTATCCGGAAGTCGCTTGGGATTTCCGCCTTGAACGGGTCCGCTCAATCAACACCTCCAACCACAAATTCGGTCTCGTTTATCCGGGCATCGGCTCGGTCATCTTCCGGGATCGCAGCGATCTGCCGGCTGAACTCATCTTTGACATCACTTACCTGGGTGGCTCGATGCCGAACTACAGCCTGAATTTTTCCCGAGCCTCTTCCATGGTTCTCCTTCAGTATTACAACTTCCTCCGCCTCGGCCGGGAAGGTTACCAGCGCGTCATGGGCAACATCATGGACAACGCCCATTACCTCGAAAAAAGGCTGCTCAAAACCGGGTTTTTCGAGCTGCTCAACGAAAGCAAATATCTCCCCGTCGTGGTGGTGCGCACGGCAGACCGCTCCCTGCCCGCCGAAACGCTCTACCGCCTCAGCGACCTGCTCCGGCAAGCGGGTTGGATCGTTCCCGCTTACCCCCTCCCCCCTGATGCGCAAGAGGTGCATGTCCTCCGGATGGTGGTGAAAGAAAATTTCTCCCGGGATATGGCAGAGAAACTGGCGGACGACGTGGAGAAGGCCATTGGACAACTCGACAAGCTGGAAAGCGCCAGCTCCTCGTTTAGTCCCGCTTACCGCAAGGCCCGGCGAATCTGCTGATGGTTAGCCCCGACAAAATCACTCCGGGAAAGTCCCTTCAGGAGGAGCCACCGGGAGCACCTGCGCGACAGATGAGTCGGAGTCGGCATCAGCCAAATGGCCGTCAGCCACCAGTCGCCGAAAAGCTCCCGGCATCAGGCTGTATCCAATATGGCCTTGGGGAAATTCCAAGTAATGCGCACCCCAGTTTGCTGCTAGCGCCTGGATATCCGCCGCTTCCGCCCGCCGAGCAGATACAACCGCCGGGGGTCGGCCATGGGGATGCCATGCTGCGGGGAAAGCCAAGGCAGGCAACGCGCATAATCGTCGCGAGTCACTCCCTGACGCCGAAGGTGAAAACGGAGGGCCGCCCCGGCCGGACTGGTCCAAACGGCGTGATCCACATCGACGATCGGCTCCATCAGGACGGCAAAATCAAAGTCGCGCTCCACACTCACCAGCAACCCCCCGACCCAGCCGCCATAACTCGTGGCCCAGAGCCCAAACCCCGGGCAGCCCCGCCCCCGTAGCAACGCCATTAAATCTCGCACGTCGATCACCGCCTGACGCAATCCCTCCCCGGTCCGAATGATGTCGCAGGTAATGGCCAGCTCTCCGTTCCAAAAACGAGCGGGCCGCCGCGAGTAATGGTAGGGCAAATGGAGAAAACAGGCGTTCCACCCCCGCCGATTAAATTTCCCCGCCCAAGCCCGGTAGCCGACGTCACTCGCCGACATCAGCGCGTGCAACATAAAAACAGTCGGGGCTTTCCAACCCGCCTCACAAAGATAGAGATCCGCCCGGGCGCGGTCGTTTTCCGGATACCCACTGGGGCGTCGACTCCGCCAAATCAGATGGCGAGCGGTGTCGGTTTCCAACTCGAATGCGCCGTCGCCCGCAAAGAACTGCTCGCGCGAAAACCCGGCATGGGCATCAAGCCAGTCGCCCAATGCCAGACGGGTCGTGGCGCGTCGGCCATGGCGCAGACCAAAGCCGTTGAGGATCGCAAACGTCACCGTGTCACCCACCCGCGCACTGAAAGCGGTCCAGTCCATCATGGCTCCCGCCCTTTCCTCGCTTGCGGAGTGTGGGGAAAGTCATCGGCCTTGAGATCGAATTGCTCGATTGCCTCCGCATACAGCCGGACGAACGCCGCCCCGAGAGCCGTATCCACCGCTTCGCGCACCGCTTTCTTGCTTTGCCCACGATCCACGACCAACGGCTCTCCATAAAGCAGCCGAATCCGAGTGGCCCGCCATCGACGCCATGTGGCGGGCGCATAGCAACGGTCGCTCCCCAGAATCACGGCGGGCAAAACGGTGGCCCCGGTCATTTGGGCCAGAAGCCCAACCCCACCTTTAAACGACGCCCCTTCCAAGACGGAGCCTCTCCCCGCCCGGATGCCTCCCTCTGGAAAAACCCCGACCACCCGCCCAGCCCTGAGCCGTTTGACCGCCTCGCGGACCGCATGGGTATCCGCGCCAAACCGGTCCACTTCAATGCAATCCACCGCCCGAAAATAGCGAGCCATCCAGGGAGATTGAAACAACTCCGTCATCGCAATCCAATCAATCGGACGGGGATGCACGATTGTGAAAAGCGGGGGATCAAAGTGGCTAAGGTGGTTGGCCGCCAGCAGGCAGGGCCCCGGCACGCGCCCCCGCTCCGTTCCGACGGCTTCGATCCGGAGGAATGGAGAAAAGAGGATCTGCACCAAACGGCGAGAAATCTGATAAGCGAAGGCTCCCAAAAGCGAGAAGGATTCCACTCCCCCTGCCCTCCCAAAGAAAAGGCCGCAAGGAAAAACGTCGCCCGATCGGCCCCCCACCGCCGCTCCGCTTCAAGCGCCGCGCAACCGGGAGACCTCGGGCAGGGACATCATTTTCCCCAGCACCGTTTCTCGATCTCGATCTCGGAGGAGCTGAACGGGGATGGCCCGATCCAAGTCGAACCGCCCTGACTTGGTCCGGCGCAACCCGGCCAGGTGAGCTCCGCAACCCAGCACCTGACCGATCTCATGGGCGTAAGTCCGAACATAAAAACCTTTGCTGCAAGCCACTCGGAAGCCGATTTCAGGAAGTTCCACCCGCTGGATATCGTAGCCATACACATGCACAAACCGCGGTTCCCGCTCGACGGTCTTGCCTTGGCGGGCAAGTTTGTAAAGCGGCACCCCATCCTTTTTGATGGCCGAAACCATCGGTGGCATTTGATAAAAATCGCCCTTAAACTGATCGAAAGCGGCGGTGATCCGGGCGATATCTAAATCTTGCGGCACCGGATGTTCTTCTAGCACCCGGCCCTCTGCGTCCTGCGAGTCGGTCACGACCCCCAAGCGGAGGGAGCCTTCGTATTCTTTGTCTTCGCTCATCAGGAGATCCTGAATCCGGGTGGCTTTCCCGATCACCACCAAGAGCAATCCGGTCGCGAGAGGGTCCAGCGTGCCGCAATGCCCGACCTTTTTTGTGTCAAGACAGCGACGGACCATCGCCACCACGTCGTGTGACGTCATCCCCCTCTCCTTGTCTACCGCGAGAACGCCGTCAATGGAGGCGATCGAGTTCATCATGGATGGCTTTCAGCATTTGCGTTTCGACATCGGCGAGGGCTCCGGTGGGCCGGGCTCCGGCCGCCAAGGCGTGGCCGCCGCCGTTGAATTCCTTGGCGATCTTGCAAACATCAAAGCGGGGGTCTTTTGATCGAAGACTCACCCGAATTTTATCAGGCTCCATCTCCTCGAAGAAGGCGGCTACGCGCACCCCTTCGATGGAGCGAAGGGTATCGATCAAGCCTTCGGTATCATCCGCACGGGCTCCGGCTGCCTCGATGGCCCGGCGCGAAAGGGCCGCACTGCAAACGCGACCGTCCGCTGTTAGTTTCATCAAGTTCAGCATTTCCCGCATGAGATTCACCCGTCGCAACGGGGAATTTTCGTAAAGCAACTGGGAAAGTTCCCCCACATTCACCCCTTTTCGAATCAAATCGGCCCCAATCTCGTACGTGCGGGCGGTCGTGCTCGGATATTGAAATGAACCGGTATCCGTGGAGATGGCCGCGAACAAATTGTCGGCCATGCCATAGGTGAAGGGGAACCCTTCGCTCAAAAAAAATTCATACAAGATCTCTCCAGTAGCCGGGGCTCCCGAGCCGATGTGGACGAGATCCCCATAACGCGTGTTGCTTTGGTGATGATCGATGTTAATCCAGCAGCCGACTTTCCCGATGGATTCCAATGGTTTGCCTGCCCGCTCTTTGTTGGCGGTGTCAAGGATGACCACCCCATCAAAATCCTGCCGCTCTTTCGCTCCAGTTTCCACCAGTTCCGCACCGGGGAGAAAGGCGTAGCGGGCAATCATCCCGTCCTCGTTCCAAACGGAGACCCTTTTGCCGAGCTGTTTCAAGGCAAGGGCCAAGGCCAGTTGGGAACCGTAAGCGTCGGGATCGGGCCGGACATGGCTGAGAATACAAATTCGCTCGGCTGCCCGCAATTGGGCGGCGATTTCGGCGAAGGAATGATTTTCGATAGGGGTTGTCATGAGCGTTCAGGGGATGAGGGGGCGGAGTCGTGGTCGAGATCTTCAAGGATTTGCACAACGCGAACCCCGCGAGCCACAGAATCATCGAGGTGAAAGGAGAGTTGCGGCGTGTATTTAAGCACGACTCGCTTGGCAATCCGGGCTTGGAAATCGATCCGCTGCGCCTCCAATTTCTCCAGGGCGCGCCGTTGCTGCCCTTCGTTCCCAATAATGCCAATGTGAATGCGGCAACTCCGCAGGTCCGGCGTGATCTCCGCCGCTTGCACGGTCACCAACGCCCCGTCGAAATCGATGTCGCGACTGATCATCACGCTGATTTCACGTTTGATCACCTCGTTCACGCGGGCGAGACGGTTTTTCATGGCAAAGGAATGGGCAAAGAAATGGGCAAAGGAATAGGGCAAATCTCCGGAGAATCGACTGCCGCACGAAAGGGGGTCAAAGTTGCTGCGGCACCTTTTCGAGTTGGTAACACTCGATCACATCTCCGACTTCGTAGTCATTGAAATCACCCAGTTTAATCCCGCATTCGAGGCCGGCGCGGACTTCTTTTACTTCGTCCTGAAAGCGGCGGAGGGTGGCAATTGGGCCGTCGAACACCGCCTGTTTTCCGCGGTTGACCCGGGCGCGGGCCGTCCGGGCGATCCGTCCTTCGGTGACCATGCAGCCGCCGACTTTTCCTTTGGCGATGCTGAAGACCGCCTTGATTTCGGCATGACCGATCACCGTCTCGCGGGTTTCGGGATCGAGCATCCCGGCCATGGCCTCTTTCACCTGGTCGATGAGTTCGTAAATGATCGAGAAAAGTTTGACCTGAACCCCTTCCCGTTTGGCAGAAGAGACAGCGGCGGATTCGAGTTTGACGTTGAAACCGATAATGATGGCTTCGGACGCGCTGGCGAGCATAACGTCGGTATCGCTGATTGGGCCGACGGCCCCGTGGAGGATATCTAATTCGACCTTCTTTTTGTCGATTTGGCCGAGCGCCCCCCCAATGGCTTCGAGCGATCCCTGCACATCGCTCTTGATGATTAACCGGAGTTTCTTGGCACCTGGCCCGCCCCGCAGGAAGCTTTCCAATGTCGGTCTGGATGGAGTCGCGAGTTTGTCTCGCCGTTTGGATTCCAACCGTTCCTCGCTGATCGTCTTAACCTGTTTATCGGACTCCATCACCACCAATTCATCGCCAGCATTGACGAGGCCGGAGAAGCCGAGGACCAGGACCGGGGTAGAGGGGCCGGCGACTTTTAACGGTCGTTTCTGATCGTCCAACATCGATTTCACCTTGCCATGGTAATCGCCGCAGATGAAGGCATCCCCGGTGCGGAGGGTGCCGCTTTGCACGATTAAGGAGGCGGTTGGGCCACGACCGGCTTCCATTTGGGCCTCAATTACCCGGCCCCGGGCGGGGACGTCGGCGCTGCTTTTGAGCTCCAGGACTTCGGCTTGGAGGAGCATCATTTCGAGAAGATCGTCGATCCCGGTGCCTTTCATGGCGGAGACGGGCACCGTGATGGTGTCGCCCCCCCAATCTTCCGGCGCGAGGCCTGCTTCCTGGAGCTGGGCTTTCACGCGGTCCACATTTGCGTTGGGGAGATCGATTTTATTGATGGCGACCATGATCGGCGCTTTGGCGGCGCGAGCATGGCTGATGGCCTCCTTGGTTTGAGGCATAATGCCATCGTCAGCCGCGACGACGAGGACCACGATATCGGTGACGTTGGCTCCACGGGCCCGCATGGCGGTGAAGGCGGCATGCCCAGGGGTGTCGATGAAGGCGATTTTGTGGCCGTTGTGTTCCACCGAATAAGCGCCGATGTGCTGAGTAATTCCCCCGGCTTCTCCCGCCGCCACCCGAGCCTTCCGGATGGCATCCATGAGAGAGGTTTTGCCATGGTCGACATGGCCCATGAATGTCACGATTGGGGGGCGAAGCCTGAGTTCATCCTGGTCTTCAATGACGGGGGGCAGCGGTTCTTCGACCACCGCCTCCACTTTATGCACGCCACCTCCCTTTTCGCGGCGTTCGAGTTCAAAGACAAATCCATGTTGCTCACAGATTTTGGCGGTGATCTCGGCATCCAACGTGTGGTTGATAGCGACAAAAACATTCATCGCCATCAGCTCGCTAATTAGCTGGAACGGCTTGAGACCGAGGGCGGTCGCCAAGTCCCGAACGATGATGGGCGGTTTGATGTGAATGACCTTGTCGTCCTCTTCACCGGCTGGCTCGTTGGAGGCCGCAACCAGAGTGGTCGGGGCCCCCTTTTCCGAGGCGGACGCCACCTGAGGCGTGGGGGCGGGAACCGGCTTGGGAGTGGCTCCAATCAGATCCACCACGGTCGATTCCGAAGTAGGCGTGGCGGCCGCAGCCAGGCGGGCTGCCTCGGCAGCAGCGGCCGCTTCGGCCAACGCATCAGCTTCTCGCTCTTTGGGCGATCGGATGCGGGTGATCGGGGGGAGGGCGCGACCCCGCGGCTTGGCAGAACCCGTTTCGGACCGTTTCTTGCCGCCCTCTTCATCGATCAGAGAGAGCGCCTCCTTTTTGACAGGAGCTGGCTTCGGGTTTTCTTCAGCGGCAGGCGATTTCGTCGGCGATTTCGTCGGCGATTTCGTCGGCGATTTCGTCGGCGATTTTTCAGGGGGGCGGGCGGGCGCCTTGCCAGATGCTTTGGATGCAGCGGCCCCGCGAGGTCCTGACGGTCCAGAGGAGGGCCGGGGAGTGCGGGAGCGGGATTTCTCTCCGCTGCTGGAGCTTCGATTCGAGGAGGATGAGGAGGTGGCTTTAGTCGGCATTGAAAACGTCAGGATGGAACTGGTCGTCGGGTGAGGTTACCCCACTGTTTTAAAAAAGCGGGAAGGGGTCGCGCCGCAGATTTTTGCGCCGGGCCCGAAGTCCAGGCGGGGGCCTATCCGGTGTGAGACCGTTGTGACACGGAACCGCCTGGACGATAAAGCCCTGCGCAAAAAGATAAAGCAGACACGATTGGTTTTATGAAACATAGAGGGTTAGAGAGCAGCGGTCATTTTTTCGTATTCACGCTTGGCATTGTCGAAAATCTGCCGGGCTGTTTCCGGGTCGCACTCGAGGATATCCGCAAGGTCGCTGGCTTCGGCACCGGTGACAATTCCTTCCAAGGAATTGAGACCATTGATGACCAGTTTGTTGGCAGTTTCTTCCTCGATCCCGAGGAGGGAAGCAAGATCATGGGCCACACTGGCCGTCTGGGTTTCGATGGAGACCGGGGTGTCATCCTCTTTCTCAATATTGATTTCCCAGCCGGTCAAGCGGGAGGTTAACCGAGCGTTTTGCCCGCGGCGCCCGATGGCCTGAGAGGCTTGGTCTTCCGCCACGGCAACCCGGATGGCCCGGTTCGTTTCGTTAACCTCGATGCTCCGAATTTTGGCGGGCTTGAGCGCCTCAATGACCAGTTCTCGGACATCATCACTCCATCGGATAATATCGACTTTTTCGTTGTTCAGCTCGCGGACGATGTTTTTGACCCGTGCCCCTTTCATTCCGACACAGGCTCCGACCGGGTCGACCTTGTCATCGGCACTGGCGACAGCGACTTTTGTTCGGTGACCGGCTTCGCGGGCGATGGCTTTAATTTCCACGGTGCGATCGCCGATTTCGCTGACTTCAACTTCGAAGAGACGCTGGACGAATTTGGGGTGGCTGCGGGAGATGATGATTTCGGGGCCGCGGGGGCCATTCTCGACCGCCACCACATAGGCGCGAATGCGGTCGCCTATCGCGTATTCTTCTGTATTCACCCTTTCGCGCGCCGGCATCACCGCTTCAAACTTCCCGATATCAACGATCACATCCGACCGGTCGAAGCGGCGGACGATTCCGCTTACAATTTCTCCGGCACGATCTTTAAACTCCTCGTAGATCATGTCTTTTTCGACCTGCCGAATCTTCTGCATGATGGCTTGCCGGGCGGTTTGGGCGGCGATCCGTCCGAAATTCTGCGGGGTGACCTCCCATTCGATTTCCTGGCCGACTTCGACGTCGGGCTGCACCCGGCGGACTTTGGCGAGCGCAATCTCGTCATGGCTGTTGGTGACCCGTTCGGCCACTATCAGAGTCGCAAGTGCCCGCACATTGCCGGTTTTCGGGTCGATATCGATCCGGAGATCGCGGGCGGGGCCGACCGCTTTTTTCGATGCGGATAGCAGCGCCGACGACAACGCTTCCACGAGGATCTCCCGTTTGATCCCCTTTTCGCGCTCGTAATAATCCAGGACGGCAATCAGATCGTTATTCATAGAAATGGTCCCTTGCCGAAAAGAAAAAGAGTGGGCGGACCCACTCTCGCTCTACGACCGGGGGTAAAACAATAAGGCGGCTCAGAAAACGAGTCAAGCGACGGCTTGGGCTTCAGCCGATTAGCCCGCTTCTCTCAGCCGGAACCGGAAAAAGACCGCAAGGTCGGAGTCAAGGAGGTGATCAAAAAGGGCTTCCCTGAGAATTCCCTCCTCCACTGTCAGCACGGGGTTCCCAAGAAAAACTTCAAACGGCCTGAAGTCCAATGGGCTACTAGATCTGAGGAATCAGGAGATGCGGGAGACGGGATTGCTCCCAAGGGCTCGGAGATGCAAGTCACTGAATGCGGCAAATTGAGTTGCCAATCGTTAAGTGATCTGTTGCAATGGTGATGGGAAATGTTTGCAAGGTGGCATCAGGAAAACTTCTTCACATATCGGCCTGAGCCGTTCGGTTTGATGCAGTTGGTCACGGCCGGGATCAGGCCGCTTCCTGGAAAGGACCGGGCGGGTCAACCGACAATGGGGGGCTTCGCTGGAGTGAGGGTGCCAATTGCGTGCCGGACCATGGCCAAACCCCGGTGCCTGCACCCGCACCGCACGATTGAGCGAGAGAGAAGGTTGAGGGAGACCACACTGGCGACTGTGGTTGCTTTTGAAGCCGAGCGTTCGCGTAGCAAGTCTGCAAAGTCTACAAAGGCCCCCATTCTTTCCAAGCCACGCCTACGCAACCAAACTTGGCCGACCAACTTTGGGAAAATGCCATTACCTGATATGCGATCACACAAGCTAACCCAACCGGAAAACAACAAGAATCATGTCCATTCCTAACAAAATCAGCGGGAGCTCTTTGCTCTCAAAACGCTCAGAGCTCCCTCCCCCTTCCTGGAACTTCGAGCGTTGCGGGGTGGGATTTGACGGGGATTTGGGCTGCCGGGTTTGCGTGGAGACCTGCCCCTACGATGCCATGCGTCCATTAAACATGGCGGGCGGGCTGCGGATTCATATTGATCCGGGTATTTGTCAGCGTTGTGGGGCCTGCACGGGAGCCTGCCCGAGCTCGGCACTGAAACGGGCCTTCCTGCCGGATGAAGAAATTGATGAGATGGTCGAGACCGCGATTGCCGCCAATGGCGAAAATCCGACAGTCGTTTTTTATCACCCAGCAAGCAGCCAATTTTTAGACGGATTAAAATCGAAAATCCGCATGGCACCCGTGGAGCTTCCGTCATTGCTGATTCTGAATGAAACGCATTTATTACACGCTTTGGCACGGGGTGCTCAGGGTGTGGTGGTGCTGGGACAGGCAGCAGGGCATCACGGGTCGCCAGAACTTTTTGAGACTCCGCTGCGCCTCGCTCGCACGGTCTTGTCTCAGGAGCAGGGAGGGCGACTCGCCTATATCGAGGATGATGAGTCCGACGTAACGGCTGATTTTTTCAGCAGTTTGCTGGTGGCTTGGGGTCAATCGCCACGACAATTTTTGAGGAGTCAATCGCCCAAACTATCCGGCGGACATCGTGAGCGGTTTGACTCGCTGGCGGCGCTGATGCAGTCCCAGATTCCCGTATCCTATCGCACGTTAAATGTTCCCTTTGGCGAAGTGACAGTGGAAGACGCCGGGTGCACGATGTGCGGCGCATGCCGTCGGGTATGTCCGACTCATGCGATCACTTTCGATTCGGAAGAAGGAGTGCTTGGGTTCCGGGGAATTGATTGCATTGCGTGTGGACTTTGCGAGCAGGCTTGCCCGGAGACGGTTCTTTCTTTAACGCCCGGATTGCGCCTGAGACCGGAGATATTTGAGCCACTCGTCATGGTAAAAGACGCCATGGTTCCCTGCCACTGTTGTGGAAAACCGTATCTGCCGAGTCGGTTGCTTGCGCATTCCCAAAAAGTGCTTGCTAAAGCATATGGCAGTCTGGCCGCTTCGACTCGCCAGATTGACCTCTGCCCGTCCTGCCGTTCGGTGGAATCAGATGCGGTCGAGAGACCGGCGAGGACGAAAACGGCGGCAGCGTCCGGAGGCTGTGGCAGCGGAAATTGCGGATGTAAAAGCGCCCCCAACCTGGGCTCGCCTGTCCCGGTTGCTGATCGTTCTGGTGAGCTAAATCGACGCGATTTTTTTGCAAATCTTTCCGTGGTCATAAGCGGGATCAGCGCGCTGGCAGCTGGCAAGGCGCGTGCTAATCCTGCGGTTAGTCCGACCCCATCAACACCCAGGACCAAGCGTCTGGGAATGGTCATCGATCTCCAGCGTTGCATCGGATGTCATGCTTGCACAGCAGCCTGCAAGGCAGAGAACAACGTCCCACTTGGAGTCTATCGCGATTGGGTTGAGGAACATCTGTTGGGTGCATATCCACACGCGACGCCCTATTTTTTACCGAAGCTATGCAATCAATGTGACGACCCGGGCTGCCTACGAGCTTGTCCGACTGGGGCGATCCATATGCGTGCGGATGGGATTGTGGATTTAAATCATGAGATTTGCATCGGCTGCCGCGCTTGCAACCAGGCTTGTCCATACGGGGCGACATTCATGGACCCGGTGCGAGGCACCGCAGATAAATGTAATTTCTGCGCGCATCGGGTGGATGAGGGGTTGAATCCCGCTTGTGTGGATATTTGCCCGACTCAATGCCGGATTTTTGGAGATTTGAATGATGCCGAGAGTGCGCCTTCCAAGGCACTTCAAGGAGAACCCGCACAGGTGCTGCGTCAGGAACTCGGACTTGGTCCCAATGTTCGCTATCTCGGGCTACCCGCAGAACTCGACCGCTAGCCGACGGAATTAAGGAAAATACCATGGACTACACACTTATAAACGAACACATCCGCTGGGGACTGGTGGTGGTGACCTACATGTTTCTCTCCGGCGTCGGCGCTGGCAGTCTCATCATTTCAGTAGCGGCCCGTCTGCCTTGGTTTTACGATCATCCTTCACTCCTTAGCATTCGGCGCGCGGGGATTATCACAGCCATGGCCTGTTTTGTCGTCATTCCGCTGGCGATTCTCGCCGACCTTGGGCAGCCCTGGCGGATGTGGCGCGTGGTATTGGCTCCGCATTTCACGTCGGCCATGCCATTTGGCAGCTACGTTCTGATGATCCTCACCGGCCTGATCGTTTTGAATTTGTTGTTGATCTATCGTCCTGGCTTTGCTGCGGCGGCAGTGGGGAGGGATGATTTATTAGGAAAACTCTTTCGCCTCGCAGCATGGAGATATTCCGAGGGCAAAGAAAGCGAACACGAGCGTTTTCTGAATCAGGCGGTTGCGGTGGTGTCCGTCGTGGCGGCCATTGTATTTATCGCCTACACCGCGTTCCTGCTTGGGACGATGATGTCATTCGGATTGTGGTTCACCCCGATGATGGTCGTTTTTTTCGCCCTGTCGGCGCTGGCTTCCGGTTTTTGTTGGTTACTCATCTGCGCCGCCCTTTCCATGCGAGAGGGAAAACAAGAGCGTGCGATTCGACTGTTGGCTGGGGGTGCGATTCTTTTTATCGCAACTTTCTTGGCAGCTCGGATCTACGACTTTGGTGCGCAATTTTATGTACAAAACCGCATCTCTGGAGCCGTGCAAGAACTGATCTTCAG
>CAZSPO010000043.1:0-14265 GCA_964608775.1 uncultured Chthoniobacterales bacterium
GGTAGAACGGCAGCCTTCCAAGCTGCATACGAGGGTTCGATTCCCTTCACCCGCTTTCTCCCGGCAACCGTGGCCTTCACGGAATCCGCACCAAATTTCTAAAGCTATTTCCGATGCGGGGAGCTTACAAGGTTGACGATCATCATCGATTAGCCCGCAAAGAGCCCCAGGGTCACTCAGGCATTTTTGACAAATTAAGAAGGCCCCATTGATTCGCCGTGTGCTTGAAGCAGCTTGAGCTCCTGCCCAAATCGAGCCCGCTTAAGAAAGCGGGCATTTTGTCTTTAATTTTTTCCTGGCCCCATTGATGCAGAGAGGGAGTTTGAGAAAGACGATTGCGGGGATTTGTCAAAATTTGTTACCTGACCCCATAGCCCGAAAAGCCCGGAAACGGTGGTCCGGCGTCGGCGTGCCAGTTGTTTGGCGCGGGCATGCAGCTTGGGATCGATCGTCAGGGTGGCGCGCGCCATCATGGGTATGCATTGTGGATTGATGAATGAGGGGTGTTTCCGCGTGACCCTGTATCCTCGCCTGATGTTGTGAAATTTCGGGTGTAGAGAGCGGCTGCGTTCCGAAACCCGACGGCTTCCGGTTCCCATTTGGGGCGGGGAGCAAGGTGCGGGTCGTTCGATGGGGTCTGAGCATCCCAGCGCGGCGTGTTGCTCGTCCAGAGGAGACTGTGATCGGCACCGAAGTTGCTGAGGATGTCGAAATAAAGTTCCTCATTGCCGATGGCTGACGACTGGGTGCCGAGCCGGACATGGTCGCGGACAATTTCCGAGGGCAATCTTGTGACCCACGGGCACTCGGATCGGAGAGCCTTGTAATTCTTGTCGAACCGCCAGAGGTAGGTGATCAGCGGCAAGGCCCCTCCGACTTCGAGCCCAACCAGTGTGAGGTCAGGATACTGAGTGAACAAACCCTCGGTGATCATGCTGGTCAGGTGGCCAATGAAGTTGGTGATCGGGCAGACACGGTATTCCAGAAGATTGCGGGGCCAACCATGTGTGCTGGGCGGATTCGAGACACCGACACCTTCGGTGCCTCCATGGATGCAGACAGCGAGACCACATTCGACGGCCGCCTCGAAAATTGGACGGTAATGCCGTTTTCCGTATGGTTGTAGAGTGCCGGCGGAAAGCAAGACCTGCACGACTCGGGGATGGCTTGCCGCCCGACGAATTTCATGAGCTGCGGTCATCGGGTCTTGAGTGGCAACCGTGATCGACCCAAGAAACCGTTCGTCAGCATTCAGCCAGCGCTCAACCAGCCAGCGGTTGTAAGCTTCCGCGACGTGGGACGGATAGTCGGCATCACCGAAGTTGCTCACTGCGGGAGCGTGCCAACTGTTAAGAACCGCGCGGTCCACTCTGTGGGAATTCATCCAGTTTCGAACTTCACAGGGGGTCGTGAAGCCATTTCGCCCTGCTTTTTCACGAGGATCATAGAAGGGCTGGGTGACTGGGATTCTCCCCTGCGAGTGGCCGCTGCCGTGGGAGAGGCGATGATGCCAGACTTCGGGAACAAAGTGGGCCAGTTCGTCGATTTCGGTCCAGGCGATGTGCAGATCACTGTCGATGAGTTTCATGTTTTCAGGAGAATGGTGATGACTCCGCGACGGACTTCGACGGGGTAGGTTTTCACCTTTACCCGGGTGGCGGTGAAGGATGCTCCATTGCGGATGTCGAATTCCCATGCGTGCCAGGGGCAACGGAGGATATAGCCGCAGGCGCCCCAGTTCATTTCGCCCACGTTGTCAGTTCGGAGGTTCGTGCCCGTGAGCGGGCCTTTGCAGAGTTCGGCGCCCTCATGCGGACAATAGTTGCGAACGGCATATAATTCGTCATTTACATTGAAGACACCGATGGAGATTTTCCCATGTTGGACAATCCGACGATTGCCCGGAGGCAAGTCTTCGAGCGGGCAGACGGGAAGCGTGACTGTGGGTTCGGTTACCGGCATGACTTCGCCTCCAGATGTGCGATTCGTTCTGGAACACGGGCACGGTAGAGTTCCGCGGCGTTGCTCCAGAGGATCCGGTTGCGAGATTCTCTGGTGAAACAGGAAGGGAGGAATCGGTCGGGATTATCGAAATCCCAGTGCGGGTAATCGCTCGAGAAGACAATATTCCGGTCGAGGCCGATTTGCTCATAAACGCGAAGAAGATCGCGTCCGTTCGGAGGTTCCTCGATTGGTTGTGTGGTGAAGTGGATGTGCTCCCGGAGGTAGTGGCTCGGCTTTGCGGGGAGTCGCGTGAAATCGGTGCCGAGTTGGTGCCAATCGGCATCGAGTGCCCAGATCAGTGGCAAAGCCCAGCAAATGCCACTTTCGAGATAGAGGACCTTCAGGTCTGGATGTCGCGCGAACACTCCGTTGGTAATCAGGCTTGTTGCGTGACCGATTGAACTCGAGGCGAGTCCCGAATGGTATTCGATATAGCGCGAGGGATAACCCGCACTGCTGGGCGGATGGCAGAGAGCCCGTCCTTCCTGAGTCGTATGGTAGGCGATCACCAGGCGAGCTTCAGCAGCGGCTTCGAAGATCGGATCGTAACGGCGCGATCCGGGGGTTTCGATGCTGGCGGTCGATGTAACGATTTCGGCGACCCGTGGATGCCCTGCCCACCGTTCGATTTCCGCAACGGCCGTCGCCGGGTCATTGAAGTTGAGTCGGATGGCAGCGAGATAGGCATCATCTCGAGGCAGAAAGTCTTCGACGAGGGCAGCGTTGTAAGCCGCGGCCAGGGCGGAACAGAGTTCCAGATCCGCGTAGATCGAATTGTCGTATTCGGTCCCAGTGAGAACCGCGAGGCGAATCCGATACGGATCGAGCAGGTCCTGCCGGATAGCGGCTGGGCTTTGCGATCCGCCTGGCGAAGTGTCCCGGCGGTTGCCTCCACCGCGTTGGTCGAAATTCAGTTGTCCATGGGTAATCCCGTGTTTGAGAAAGGCCTCGCGGTACCTCTCTGGTAACCGTTCGAGAATCGATTGGCGTTCCACGCCTGCGTGGATTTCCACGTCAAAAATTCCGGGAAGAGGCGTTTGTTCGCATCCAGACACAGCAGACTCATGAGTTGTCATTTTGAAATTCATGGGAGTTGGATATACTCAATGAAAAGCCCTGAAATCCGATGTTTCCATGCTTTTCATTTGAGGAAATTGAATATGAGTTATGATTTTTGAATATGAAACGTCTCAAACTCTCCTTCAACGACTGGAAGCGGCTCGATTTCGATCTCTTTCTTGCGTATGAAGGTCCGCCCACGTCGTGGTCAGGAATTTTTGATTCGGTGGGGATTGTGGCGTGGCAAATTTGTGCGGGTCGGGTGGAGGTCGAATCCATGTATGGCCGGTTCAATGCGGGTAAGGGAAACTGGGTGCTGCATGCTCCTGCCCGGCGATTTCAGCATTTTTCATCTGACGCGCGAATCCGATCGGCGCAGTTCCGTTTGCGCTGGCCCTCTGGAGCCAACGTTGTGAACGGGATGACACCGCTGATCATTCCTGCCCGGTCTGCAGCAGGACTGGCACCCGTTTTTAGTGAACTGATGAAATTCGCAAACAGGACCAGTGGCAGGCTGGAGTTGCGACCGGATCAGGCGGTGCCTCTCGAGGATGCTCTTGGGGTGAACAGTGCCGTATTCAATTTTTTGAGAGGGGTCCTTCGTATCGGTTCGGCCCGCGGATGGGAGGTGGTGGACGAGCGAGAACTCGATCCTCGTGTCCGCCGGGTTCTGGAGATTCTGAGTCTTCACCCGCTCGATGAGCCGTTATCCAAGCAAGCTCTGGCCGCGGAGGTTCGGCTTGGTCCGACGCATCTCAACCGACTCTTCGTCTCCTCTCAGGGGCGGACGCCTCGCCAGATTTTCGAGGAGCGACGGTTGGAAAGCGCCCGAGAAGAATTACTGAAAGCGATGCTTTCGGTGAAAGAGATCGCATCCCTCCTCGGATTTCGATCTTTGCCGCGGTTCTCAGCCTGGTTCAAGGGCCACGAAGGAATTCCGCCGCGGGTATTTCGCAGCAGGGAGAGACCACCGGCAGAGCCAAAGGCGTAAGAAGTAATTCGATTCCATTAAAACGAGGTCATGATCGATTCTGTTTTATGACACAGTGGAGTGAACGATCGAACAACCGCCAGCACGATGCGGCCTCGGCGTTCCGAGCCGATCCGCAGGGGCAAAGAATAAATGGGCTGGACTTACTCAGCTGACCGTGAAATATCAGCATGAATGGCGTTACGAAAGACTTTGGTTGCTGGGGCGATCATTTTGGTTGCAGCCGGGTGTTCGGACGACATGGCAACGGATCAAACTATTTCCAAGCCAGAGGAGCCGGCGGTCGAACGAGCGGTCGGCCCAGACAAAACCACGCCTCGAGGTGAGATCGTTCCCCGGGATACCATCGAGAAAATCCCAAATGAACAAATCCGTGCGAATCAATCGGCCCGAGATGAGCAGACAGCCCCCCCGCAAGGGGATATTACCCCCCCTGCCCCCAATCGCCTCGTTCTCGAACAGGATAACGATACTGCTTCAGTTGAATTCGGACGCTCATTGCTCATTCATCAAGATAATTTGTTCGTGGGAACCACCGACAAAAATGGTGAAGGCGTTGTGGTTGTATACGAGAAAACAAACCACGATTGGAAAGAATCTGCAGTTATCAGAGCGCCCCAATCTGACGAGTACAGTCGGAAAGCGAAATTTTTTGGAAAAATGCTCTCGTACCATAGCGGAGTCCTATGCGTGGCCGAGCACGGTTTTATTCGGGCCGCAAGGTATGGGGAAACAATGTCGATGGTCCATCTATTTCAGGTCAACGAAAACGGTCAATGGAAATGCATCCAAACCATACAAACGCCCGATGAAAAGGAATGCCTTGGTTTTGGAACAGCTCTGCTTTTGACTGAGAATTATCTTTTCATAACCGCCCCCTACCAGGATCTGGGGAACGCCAGGGACAATAATAGGGGTTCGATCTATATCTATGAGAAAGACGATGGGCGATATCATCTGCGTAGCATGATTTCGCATGAAGCGTTTGATGCAGGGCTGCAGCTCGGAATGGCGTTGGAGTTTGATCGGGACAAACTTTATGCTTCAACCGGAGCTGAATATTCTCAAATCCACGTGTATCAGAAAGAAGCTTCCGGATGGAACTTGATCGAGAGAATCGAGTCGCAGCTCTGTATAGAGAGGGACGGATTTGGCCGGAGCATGGCGATAGACAAGGACATCATGGTGGTCGGGGCGCCCCACTCCGATTACATGGGAAGTAACAGAGGTCTCGCGATTTTATTCGAGAGGAAAAACAATGTATGGAAGGAGGCTGGATTCCTTTATCCTGATGAGCCGGACCGTGTTACTATTTTCGGCAACTCGGTAAGCATGAAAGACGGATGCATTGCGGTAACGGCTAGGCGGGGTGATGGTGATGGTCCACACGATGTGAGGAATTCGTGGATAATGGGGGCGAGCCATGATAGGTTGGTGTATCTTTTTCGGAAGCATTCCGAAAAGTGGAGGCAAGTAGCCCGATTGAAAGAAAACGTCTCTGTAAAGTGCGAGCTGGATGGACTGGCATCGAACGGCTCCATAGTCGCGATGAGTGCGGGACAAAGCTATGGAGGTCCACCAACCAGGGTGGTGCTTTATTCGGATATCCCAGAAAACTTCATAGAAACCCCACGGATGGAATCCAGGGAGCCTTCATTAAGTTACCATCTCGTGGACGACTGGTTTATTCTTGAAGAACTCTATGAGGCCAGAATTACAGGAAGCAAACGCGTGGACGAATTGTCGCTGCACTTGAAAACCGAGGAACCGATCCTCGTTGAGATTCCCAACGAAGCCATGCTAGTGGCGACGAGTGTGCCGACACAGGGTGCGGTGAGGCTTCGTCCGACTTTGATCGTGGTAAAACCCCAGTCACTGCTATTCGATCAGGACATTTTAGCATCGCCATTTCCTGCTTATTCTGTTTTAAGTGTGGAGCGTTGGCACGAAAGGGACCTTGATTACCTGCCCTTTTACGTTGGGAATGAATCTATTTTGCAATTCGTTGACTATTGTTACCGACATGAAACCGACCCAATACTCACTGATATAGGTTTGAAATTTCTAGCGCTTGGCAAACGGCCTGGATCTGAAATTTTCAGAATTCAGGTCTTAGCGGATAGATTAGGTCGCTATCTGGTATTCTCCAATAGCACACGAGGGCGTACATCAGTGGAGCTCAATTGGGACCGGGTAGGTCCCAAAGTGATGGCGCTTTTTGAAGCCGCAAATCTTGAATGGGGAGAACCTGACGAATGAACGGCCACGCATTAGTTCGAACTTTTCTGATCCTGCCTTTACTTTTCCTCTCTGGCCCTGTTGATGCTGAGCTCGATAAGGACATCTCGAGCTTAATGAAAAGTTCCACCGTTTTTGTGAAAAACTTGGCCAGCAAGGGGAGTGGTTCAGGTTTCGTTGCTTCGAAGCAAAATGGCTTTTGCTATGTCATAACCAACGCGCACGTCGTGGAGGGACAGGATCAATTAAGCTATGATATTGAGGTCGATTTCTTGACCGGTGAAAAGGAGTCTCGCTCACGCTCTGCTATCGTGATGGCCGTGGATCCTATGAGAGACCTAGCGTTGTTGCGAACAAAAGATTTTGAAAAGGCACCCCGTGTTGAATACGCCAATGATATTCAGCCTGGCGAAGATGTTTATATTGTCGGATTCCCTCTTGGAGAAGGCCTTTCAAGTCGCCTCACCCAAGGCTATCTAACAAGAGAGGGCCTGACTCCGACTTTTACAAGGGGAAAGTTTACTTCCATTATTCAAGCGGGCAATGGAGAAAGGTTTTTGATTGCGGCGAATGCCGTCATCAACCCCGGCAACTCCGGAGGTCCAATTTTCAACTCTCAAGGGCAACTCATTGGTGTCACATTCAGCAAAAGTCTACTGGAAAAAGAAGCCTTCGGAATTCACTATGATAAAGTCCTCGAAATGTTTGATGGGTATATTTCATACGCAGTCGTGGAGGAGGAGAAGTCAAAGTCACTAGTCTTGAAAGGCGTGCTGGTTGATCCCTTTCGAAAAATCAGGGATTGTGATATTTACTATAAGCTAAAAGAGGAATCTTCTGAATTCCCATTCTCGCTTAATCAAAACGGAAAATGGGACACTATTAACGGAGCGAAAAGCAAAATGAGCTTTCAACGATATCACTACAGTTTTGAATTTGACGAAAGTCACCGAAATCAATCGTATCATGTGCAATTCAGTTTAAGAATGCGGGATCAAACACAGCGTCACCAAGCGCCTTTCTCGGTCTCGCTAGATGAAAAATTGAAAATAGAGGATATTCCTATGTATGCACGGATTACCACTGACTACATCAAAGGCAGAACGGCATCGACCGAAGAGGATGATGAGGCAGCGGCAAACCAACCTATATTGGAAAGGCATGACAAAACCACCGCAGATCCTGTCTCGCCATCAACCAAATCCAGGGTTGTGCTTGAAATTGAGAGAGACGGAAAGACTTATAAGACTGGTGGGTTGGTCATCAGAGCAAACGGAAATAGAGTGCTTATCGTAACTCCAGCTAGTATAATGGCACTGACACGTAATCATGACACGCGTATGGCGTTTAGTTCGGGGGACAGAAAGAAGCCTGATAAAGTTTTAGTGCTGCAAAAAGAAAATGGTTTGAGAATTCCTGCGAATATTGCTTTTTATAGTCCCGATGAAAACTTGCTATTTTTGGAGGCTGACCTAACCGAAGACTTTGAAGCGATGGAAATACATAGCACAGATGAGAAATTAGCTTTAACGGAAAAATTAAGTATTTGGAACTATGACGACGAGCCCATTGGAGATGTAATGGTGTCCAGCGTTAGAAAGCACCCGCTTTCAGATCATTTTACATTTCAAATAGATGGGGATCTAGACTCTAGGGTATTAGGGCAGCCTGTGTTTCTGGATGATGGGCGCTTGGTCGGTATTTGTCATGCTACCGTGGAAGATAGCGCAATTAGTTTTGTAATTCCAAGATCTCGAATCGCCGCTCTATTGAATGGAGTAATGACAGTCAAATCCATCAGCCTTCAAAAAGAAAAGCCGGGAAATCTTTTGGTGGAAGGTGAACTGTTTGACCCGTTTGATCGGGTTGACTCTAGCTTTTTAGTTGCAACTTACAGGGATACGAGACAAGGCGAGACTATTTCACGACCATTTCGATTCGGCCCCTTGACGAAGCGCCAGTGGGTGGCGGAGTTTTGTCCAAACCTACCAGGAATTACACGATCATCCCAAGATGACATCCTATCCGCAACGGATTATCATTTCGAACTTTACCATTCAGTTGGAGGTAAAATTTTGAAACAAAATTATTCACGCGTCATCGAAATGCGGTATGAAATAAAAATCTCTCAGAGCAAGGCAACCGAAGATTTGCAGGTGAAGATTCGTGGCGAGGATACAGAGCTTTCTTTTCAATGGAAGCATTAATGAAGGCGTTGTGGAGATTTACATGAAGAACAGCTTTTCAATCCTATTGATTATAATGCTCTTGTTGCTGTGCTGCTCGAAAGTGGTTGCCTTACCATCAGATGTGAGCACAACTGAAATCCTCACAAAAGCTAAGAAAGCGCTGGATTCAAAAGAATGGGTTTCGGCCGCAACAACATTGAGAGAACTGACAACTCTGACGGCAAGCCTGAAAAACAGAGAACTTTGGCACCGATTTCGAAGCGAATATAAGGCTGATTTAAACGAACTCATTCAGCATCTTTGGAAAGAGTATGAACGAGTCACAGTTTCTTCTGCATTGATTAAAGATATCGCCGCACTAACCGGCAATGCCAATGAGTTTGTAGCGCTTAAGGATTCCTATCAGTATCTGCAAAGCCGGAATCTGTGGAATAAGCTATATATCACTGTTGACGGCGATTCAGAAGTCGATGTAGCTATTTTGCTAAATGAGATGTTCAGAGCGGATGACTCATTTTCCATGTTGTATGCGGATACAGTCGCTATCGATGTAATCGGCAATGCTTATGTTAAAGATAATGCAATTCATGCATATAAGGTGCAGCTCAAAGATAAGCCCATTGCAGAAGGCTCATCTTTTGACCCATCGGAAGTTGGTCTTCCTCGACCGTCCAAGTTTTCCGTGGAGATTCGTCGAATAGACAAGACGGCAAACGCAATCGGCACCACATGGGACTCAGGAGTTGAGTTTACTGTTGATGTGCCCTATTCACCAGAACTTTTGCGCAGGGCGCGTAATTTGCAGAGCTTCGATGACGGCGTTGAGATCCGGTATCAATACGGAAAACAGAAATTGGAGGCATTACGGAAGGCTTTCAAGAAGCATTTGCCGACTATTAATCGGCCAGACGCCTTTACGCTGATTAATACTGAAGGGCGACTCGATTTCGCCGAGGCCAGAGCTTTTCTAGCTCTATCGCGTGATACCCTGCTAAAGCGTCTTGCAGAGATGCGAGGCCTCAATAACGCCGACCTGAACGCTGATATTACCCGCTTTTATTTAGTTCATGAACTGCCAGTGCACGACCCTTCTGACTATTCAGCATTACTAAAGCACGAGGACTCGCTCTTTACGCAGATTATGGCCAGACGCATCGAAACAGCAAATGACTATCTCGTTTTCTACGCAGTGAATTCAAGAGTCGATTTGACAAGCACAACCTGGCGCAAGTTTAGCGCCCTGATTGCTGAAGATTGGAATCGTGAACTTGGATTGCGGCTTTTAAGTCATGCCGGAGAAGTCCAGGACAAAAGGCTGGGGAGTTTGTGGGCAATGACCTTGAAAAACCTTGCGGCTCCAAACCAAGCCGTATTGGAAAAGCTGTTTGTTGGTAATGCTGCCTCTGAACCTCTTCAAAATGAACTCATCCGGAATCGCCCCATTCTATACTTGGATTTGATGATTTCACAGTGGAATACATTGCCTGATCTGGAGCAGCAGACAATAGCGGCGAAATTGAAGAATATTGTGCTTCTCCAGGTTCCCCATGATCGATTTGAAAGCTTGATTTCTATTATTGACAAACTGGATTCAAAAGAAACGCTGAACAGTCCGAGGAGTCTCGATAAATTCCGTAATGTTATTGCGTTTATAATCAGAGTATCACAACAGGTTTCACAAGACGAATTCATCACTCTTTATAAGCGTGCATTACTTGTGGACAAGGCATTTTTGACAAACCACCCTCTAAGAAAATTTCGGCCTGTGCTTTATGAATTTGATTCGCTAGGGCCTTCGGCTCATGCCGTCCGGCAATTGCTCCAAAGAAGCGACCAATACCTTGATTTTTCTACTACACTGTTTGATTTAGCTGATGGTGATGATGAATTGTTGATTCTTTCAATGATTCACGCCCTGCGGAACCGTAGCAAACAGATGGATATTCGAGGAGTTGGGCTTCTTTGTGATAAGGTTTTGCAGATGGTGAATAAGTCGGAATTACTTGAGATACACTTTGTGTCTTTCGTTGGCTATTGCAAAAAAAACAGAGTCCTTGATAAGAAGAGATCCGATGATTATTTGCAGAAACTATTGCTGCGCAGTAACTTTGAAACCACTAAGTGGGAGATTGCAAAAATTGTTGATCTTTCGACTTACTTATCATGGATGAGTATTCAGTGAATATGAAACATCACCCCAAGCAAAACATCCTCTTTATCACCAGCGACCAGCAGCATTGGAACACCATTGGCGCATTCAACCCAAACTTGAAGACACCGAATTTGGACCGATTGACCCGCGAAGGGATGCGTTTTCAACGGGCCTATTGTCCAAATCCGACTTGTACACCGACGCGCGCCTCCCTCATCACCGGACAGTATCCAAGCCAGCACGGTGCCTGGTCGTTGGGCACCCAGTTAATGCCCGATCGGCCCGTGATCGGCGATCTCTTGCAGGAAGCCGGGTATCGCACTGAGCTGATTGGGAAGGGGCATTTTTCACAGTGGCGCTCGCATCCAGGTTATCGTTCATTGGAGGACGGCAGCTTTCGGGAGGATCCGGCCTTCATGGCGGATTTTGATGAAACGACTTACGGGTTTGAACTCCACGAATCCTCTCACCGCGGCCACATCGGGAAAGAGGCTGAATGGGGCTATGGGGCCTGGGTTGAGGCGCAGTTGGGGCAAGCTTGGCGAGATTTCTCCGCGAAAGGAAAAGCGGTTCCCTATGTCTGGCCTTTCGAAGAGAAATATCATCTTAACGCCTTCATCAGCGACCGCACCCAGCGCCTTTTGGAACGGCACCACGAACGGGAGGAGCCATTCTATCTATGGGCCAGCTTTAACGACCCGCATCCTCCCTACACCACTCCCGAACCTTGGGCGTCGCTTTACGACCCGGCGACCGTCCCCCTGCCCGATTGGCCATCCCCGGAGGAGCACACGAAAAATCCACCTCACTTCCAGAAGACGCAGGAACAGGCCCCCGACTTTTCTGGGTACCAAGAGACCCCCGCATTTAATCACGGCATGCATCGGCACATCCGCTGGCGAGACCGCGAAGATCTCGCGCAAAAAGTCGCTATTTACTACAGCATGATCAGTTCTATGGACCATTATATCGGTCGGATTTTGGAGAAATTGGATGCGCTTGGACTCACCGAAAATACCTTGGTCATTTTCACCTCGGATCACGGTCACTTTTTTGGACAACACGGCTTGGATGCTAAAGGCCCCTTTCACTACGAAGACATGGTTCGGGTCCCCTTCATTGTCCGGCAGCCCGGACGCATTCCCGCAGGGGTCGAAACCGACGCGCTTATTAGTCTCGTGGATGTCGCGCCAACCATGCTAAGTTGGCTCGGGTTACCCGTGCCGCATGCTATGTCAGGCCTTGATTTTTCTCCTGTTTTTGAGGGCACGCTTCCCGCTCGGCGCAGCCATGTGGTGGTCGAAAATCATCATCAACCGACCGCGATTCACCTCAAGACTTACATTAACGCCCGCTACAAACTGACGGTCTACCTCAATCAAGATTACGGTGAACTGTTCGACCTGCAGGCCGACCCCGGCGAAGTCAACAACCGCTGGAACGACCCCGAAGCTGCTGAACTAAAAAATGAGCTCATCCGCCAACTCCTCTTCGCCGAGATGGCTAAGGAAGTCTTGCCTATGCCTCGCATTGACACGGCTTAACTCGAAAAAAGGCACCGGACCTTGCATTCCTTCACCTCCCTGTTTCATAGAACCAGTCGGGTTTTTATTAAACAGGGAGGGTGGGTTTCGGGCAAAGTCACAATCACAAACGGCCCCCACTTTGGCGCTCAAACAATCGCCCGCTCTGATACGCTCGCAGCAAGGCTTCTAACGCCGCCGCCCGCGAGCGCAAGGCCGACCCGCTCTCGGTGTCTCCCACCCGTCGCGGTTGGGTGTAACGTCGGATGGTTCTCACTTCGGGCACAATGTCCGCACCCATTTTCAACAACTCACCTACCCCTTCAAAATGGTGATGTTTGGCCAGATCAATCCGGTCCGGCGTCAATAACAGGGTGTATCCATGGTCGCCATAGGCTTCGCTGAATGCCCCGTCAATCGTCACAGCATTCCCCCCGCGTTTCACTGGGTCTTCGCCCTTCTCGACTTTCACCGGCACATGCCCGTTCACGACGAGTCCGTTGCGGACCACCCCGAATTCCCGCGCGATCCGATCCGTGAACGCTGCACCGTGGATGAGTTCGAAATATGCGTTCTTGGTCTCGTGCCGCAACGATTCATCTCCCACAAAATAGCTTTCAAAAGTCGCCACCTTATCCTTCCCAAACAACGGTGATCGTGGGCCACACCACAGATACCAAAACCAATCGGTTTCCATCCCCGACTCCAGCGCCCCCCGGCGGAAGCATCGCCGGACCAGTTCATCGAATGCGGTAAACATCGCCCGCCCGGCGACCTCCTGATCCGCAATTCGTAGCGTTTGAAATTCTCCGCTCGCATTGACCGGCACACAGGCATGAAAAATCACCACCTGATCGCGCACCAGCCACATCCCGCCGCGTCTAACCAGGAATTTCATTTGCTCCCACAACCGTTCGCTCGCAAGGAAAGATTCCCTCAGCCGCGCCATGCAATCCGCTTCCTCTGAGCTGAGCTGGTAGGGGGCGGACGGATTGATCGTGGGCAAAAAGCGATCGGAAAGAGGGTAGGTTTTCCCTTCAATCGTCACCGTCCCCGCAGCGAGGTCCAGTTGGTGCAGCAAATTCCGGTGTTGCAATTCCCATTCCGGATGTCGGCGAATCATCTGGCCTTCGAGTTTAAATTGCATGACAGCAGCCGCTTTCTGCATCCGGGCCACTAACAAGGCATCCCGCAACCCAGCGTTTTTGCTGACAAAACAGGTCGCCGGATCTTCCCCATACACCTGTTGGGCTAGTCTTTCTAAAGGAAGCAGCAGCACCCCATAACCTTCTTCAAGTTGAAACAATCGCCGGTAGCGAAGGGAAATCCGGAGCACATTCGCGATCAACGCTTCATTGCCCAGGCAGGCGCCCATCCACGAAACATCATGGTTTCCCCAGGTGATCGCCACGTTGGGTTGTTGCCGACAATAATCGATCACCCGGTCGATGCGGGGTCCGCGATCCCCGAAATCGCCGGCGACAATTAGTTCATTAACAGAAAGATTTCGCACCAGACGAGAGGCGGCCCGCACCGCATCCAAGTCTCGTTCTTCCCGGGCAAAAATTTCTACCATCACATCCACATAAGCCGGAGCCCTCCCTGAGAAGGGTTCTTTGTAAAGGGCACTGAAGAGTCGACGAAACGGAGCCGGGGAAAGCTCTTCTATCTCGCGGCCGGTCCGGGTATGGGCAAGTTCCCGCACCACCGTGAATTGCCGACGCAACGTGCGCCGCACCCAGGCCCGACGGGCAGCCGGCTCCCGAAGCTCCGCCTGAATACATCGATGCAGCTCGTGCGGATAATAGAGCACCGCTATGAATTGTTCCCTTTCCTCCCCCTGCAGCTCCTCCCCGAGCAACCGTTCCACCACGGGACGTAAGGTTCCCGACGCGTTGTTGATAATGTGACGGAGTTTACCAAACTCGCCGTGCACGTCGCTCACGACATGGGTAACCGGCTTTGGCAGACCGAGCGTGGCTTCAATACCCGCGATCTCGGCCAATGCCAAATCGGAGTTGGGAAAATCAGCCGCCAGAGATTCGAGCAAGCCGATCTCGTATGATGATGTCGCAAAATTGGGGGTTTTCATACGACGATATTTTACCC
>CAZSPO010000044.1:0-14223 GCA_964608775.1 uncultured Chthoniobacterales bacterium
GGTCGAGCCGGGCGCACCGCCCCCGGCCTCTGTCTCCGGCTCTGGCCCGCAGCCACCCACGCCTCTCGCCCCGCCCATGATACCCCGGAAGTGCAGCGGGTGGACTTGGCCGAGCCCGCCCTGCTTCTCACCGCTCTGCGAGGGCGGGGACTGGCCGATTTTCCCTGGGTGGAACCCCCCGGGCCGGAGCGTTGGCGGGAAGCGCTCGATCTCCTCGCCCGGCTGGGAGCCAGCCAGGCCGGCGAATTGACGGAAACAGGTCGCGAAATGCTCGAAGTCCCGGCCCATCCGCGGGACGCCCGACTCTTGGTGGAGGCCCGACGTCGCGGAATCGGTCGCCTGGGGGTTGCCTCCACCGCCATTCTTCACAGTCGCCGGATTTGGCTCCGTCAGGCAGGTCGGGAGACGCGCGAACGGATGGAAGAACTCTTTTTTCAAGGGACCGAATCCGACCTCCTCGCTGCCATCCGTGCTTGGCAATATGCGGTGCGAGAACGTTTTCGCGATTCGGCCTGCCGTCGACTCGGGATCGATGCGCGGGCGGCTTCGGAGGTTTCGCGTGTCTTTGCCCAGTTGGAAAAACTCGGAGGCCCCCCCCCGACGAACCCGCCTGATCACCCTGATGAAGCCTTGCTCCATGCCCTGTTGGTCGCCTTCCCCGACCAGGTTGGTCGTCGGATGGATCGAGGCACCTTCCGCTGCCAACTGATCGGAGGCAGAATGGCCACCCTCGACAAGCAGAGCGCTGCGCGCGATGCCGAGTGGGTGTTGGCCTTGGAAATTGCGGAGATTGAAGGGCGAGGCGAGGTGCGGGCGGAAATCAAGACCGCCTGTGCGATTCCCGCTGCCCTGATTCCCAAGGCATTTGGGGATCGGATGGAAGAACGGGAGGAGGCCTTTTGGGATCCCGCCAGCAAGTCGGTGATGCGTCGGGTTGGTCGGTGGTTGGAGGATATTGAGTGGGAAGGCCGGACCACCGATCGCCCCGATCCGACCGACGCCGCTCGTATTCTCGCCGCGAAAACCGCCGCAGGCGATCTCCGACTTGAGGGCTGGGATCATGCGGTCGAACAATTCATCGCCCGGGTGAATCTGCTGGCTCGCGAGGCCCCTGAACTCGGGATTCCCGCCATTGGCGAAGAAGCCAAACGCCTCTTGTTCGAACAAGTCTGCCAGGGCTGCCGATCCTATGCCGACCTCCGCAAGCGCCCGGTTTTACCCGTCGTCGAAAGCTGGTTAAGCGGCCCGCAGCGGGCTCAACTCGAGCGCTTCGCCCCGCTCCGAGTCGCGGTCCCCCGTCGGGCACCCCGTCAGGTTCGATACCGGGAAGGGCTCCCCCCAGTGCTTGCCACCCGCATCCAAGATTTGTTTGGCCTCAAGGAGAGCCCGCGACTGGGCGATGGTCGGATTCGGCTCGTGCTCGAATTGCTAGCCCCCAATATGCGCCCCGTGCAGACCACGCAAGATCTCGCCTCTTTCTGGCGGGAAATGTATCCCAAACTCCGTCTCGAACTGAAGCGTCGCTACCCCAAACACGCCTGGCCGGAAGATCCCCTTACCTCCGATGGAGCCGCCGTATTCCGCCCGGAAAAATGAACCAATGAGGTCTTACTCAGGCCCCCTCATTTCCCCTGCGGCCAGCTCCCCTGCGGCCAGCACGCTTCGAAAGGGCACCCGGCTCAGACTGCCAAATTGGGGGTGACGCGAGAGTTTTGCGCGGGAGAGGGCGGGGGAGGGGATGCCACAGAGAAATTTCGCCAAACGCCGAGGCTGCTCCAAGGCTGGGTGTTCCCGATGCAGCGTGGCCAGTTGAGGGGGCAACGTGGGGGGCGAAGTCTCCAGGGTTAGCCGGGGAGCGCGTTCGCCGTCGCACCGGGCACAATGCCCGCACCCATTTGGGAGCGAATCGCCGAAGTGCTCCAGCAACCGGTTGGTGAGGCACGATTTTTCTTGGATGAACGCTAGCACCCGCCCAATTCGCTCCAGCTCCATGGTTTCCCGCCGCTCAAATCGGGGCCAGAGCCTCTCCAGCCACTCTTCCACCCGCACGGGGCGCTGCAAAAAACGATAGCCTTGTCGCACCCCAGCCGCGCGCACCGTGAGATGCCCCTGTTCTTCCAAGTAATTGAAGGCTGCCACCACCCGCTCACGCGGGGCGTCAAGCTTTTCCATCGCCTGCTCCAGATCGACTTCAAACCAGGTCCGCCCTTTCTTGGCGCATTGAAACAGGCCGCGAATAAATTTCGCCCGGCGGGGGTCGAATCCACTCAGGATTTCCGCCGACGCCTTAAGGGGTTGAAACCGGTATGTCGCATGAAAAGGAGCGGTGGTCTCCAGCGCTCCATCTAGGGTGAGATAGGTGAGAAGCGTCTCTAGCACCAGGGGGCGAATGTCGTGCCGGTTTGACCAATCGGACATCGCCAGGGCGAAGGTGTCCGGCTGGTTTTGCAATTCCTCAAGCACCCCTCTAAGGGCGCTCGGTTCGGGGGTGTCGCCATGCACGAAATTTTCCAGCACCACCCGGTCAATTGGATCCGCCAGCAAAAGGCACCGGGCCGGTGCGCCGTCCCGGCCTGCGCGGCCAATCTCTTGGGCGTAACCTTCTAAGCTCTTTGGCAAATTCCAATGAATGACCTGCCGGATATCCGCCTTGTCGATGCCCATCCCAAACGCAATGGTCGCGACCACCATGGCTCCGGGCGTCTCCATAAACCAATCTTGGGTCGCCGCCCGCTCCTCAGCCGGCAGTCCCGCGTGGTAGGCTCGCACAGCGAAACCCGCTTCCGCCAGGATTGCCGCAACCTGTTCCGCTCGCTTCTGCAACGTCACATAAATGATAGCCGATCCCGCACCAGGTGCAGTCAGTTCCCGGATCACCCGAGCGGCCTTCGCCTCCTCCTCAACCGCCTCCGCTTGCAAATACAGATTGGGCCGGTGAAATCCCGTGAGGACGGTCGCTTCTGGCGAGATGCCAAACGTTGCGCAAATCTCCTTCACCACCGGCGGCGTCGCCGTCGCAGTGAGCGCGAGAATCCGGGTTACCCCCAAGGCGCGGGCGTGCCGGGCCAGAGAGAGGTAATCGGGCCGGAAATTATGGCCCCACTCCGAAACACAATGCGCCTCGTCAACCACCAGCATCCCGATGGACAACGTGCGCAGCAGTTGGATAAAGCGTTCATTGGCAAACCGTTCCGGAGCCACATACAAAAGCTTGCATGCCCCGCGCCGCAGCGAAGCCGTGGTGGCCCGCCAGGTGGTCGCGTCGATGGTGGAATCTAGCCGGGCGGCCGGAATTCCCCTTCCCTCCAGAAAACGGATCTGATCTTTCATCAGAGCAATGAGGGGAGAAACCACCAGCGTCACCCCCGAGAGCAGGACAGCGGGTAATTGGTAGCAAAGACTTTTCCCACTGCCAGTCGGGAAAACCGCCAAGGCCGAGCGGCCATCGAGCAGATGGCGGATGACGGGTTCCTGGCCCTCGCGGAATTGGTCGAAACCGAATCGGGCTTGGAGAGAGGGGGAGAGATCGGAGAGAGCAACTTCAGGCATGCGTTCAAATGAACTGAATCATTGGCCTGCTTGGCAAGTGTTTTTTCTCTCGTTTATCCGGGCGGGTCGCCTCGGCGTTCTCGAAAAAATTGGCGGATTAACTCGGCGCACGCCGCTTCGAGAACCCCGCCGGTCACCAGGCACCGGTGGTTGAGGGTCGGTTGATCAAGGAGATTGATAAATCCCCCGGCCGCCCCCCCTTTGGGATCGGCGCAGCCATAAATCACCCGGGCCAATCGAACATGCACAATGGCCCCCGCACACATGGGGCATGGCTCTTTGGTCACATAAAGCTCGCAATCGGTGAGCCGCCAATCCTCCACGGCGGCCTCGGCGGAGGTGATCGCCAGCATTTCCGCATGGGCAGTGGCATCCTTGAGCAGCTCGACTTGGTTGAATCCCTTGGCGATGACTCGGCCTTGCCGCACCACCACCGCCCCCACCGGCACCTCGCCGGCTGCGTAGGCCCGCTCCGCTTGACGCAGCGCAAGCGCCATGTAGTGGGTGTCTGGCAGTGGCTCCCTCATGCGGATTAAGCGAGCCAGCCCGGTCCGATTGCCATGCAGAGAGGGGCAGATCAACCAATCAAACCCGCAATCGAGAGCATCGTGCCAATCCTCAGGCCGCCGCAGGTCGCGAAGCAGCGAGTCGCTTGGCTAACCGACTCTTTCGACGGGCGGCGGTATTTTTGTGGATCACGCCCCGTTTAACCGCGCGATCAAGATCCGAAACCACAGCCCGATAAGGCGATTCCCCATCGCCCCCTTCGCGGACGATCCTTTGAAATTTTTTCGTGAGCGACTTGATTCCCGCTTTGATGGAACGATTGCGGGCGGTGCGAGTGATCGTCTGACGGGCGGATTTTGCGGAAGATTTGATGTTGGCCATGGCAGCAGGAAAAGAATGGAAATTGGAGGGGAAGGCAGGGGCTGTCAACTTGAATTCGACTCAAAGGAAAGCGGAAAGGCGCATCTCTGCTTTGCGCAAAGGGGGGGCGATGGCATCTGCGCTTCTCGATAGGGGCTTGGACGTCCGAGATGCACCCAAGAGCCGATGGCGATTCGTGAATTGACCCCGAGCCGATTCCCCTCTTTAGTCCCAATGTCGTGATCCGCCTATTTCTTGCCCTGGTGTTGCTGGCTCTGCTCCCCTTCATGGGATTAGCCCAAGGGACACCTGTCCGACTCCAATTCCCGAACACCGATGTCAAAGAGGTGCTCCATTTTTATCAGCAGCTCACGGGAAAGAACGTGCTCTACGACAATAATGTGCAGGGCCAAATCAGCATTGTGATCACGCGGGAGGTCACCCGTGAAGAAGCGATCGCTTTGATTGAAAGCAGTTTGACCCTGAACGGTTTCGCCTTGGTGGAAGGGCCGGACAACACCGTCAAAGTCATTGGAGTGGGGAAAAATCCGCGGGCCGCCAATGTTCAGCTGCTCACTTTGCCTGATCAACTTCCTGACTCCAACATGGTGGTAAGTTATCTCTACCGATTGGAATACATGGGTGCGACCGATGCCCAGCAGGCCTTGCAATCCTTTGTCTTTCCCCAGCCTTACACATTGATCCAACCGCTGGAACGGATTCGGGCCGTGGTGATTACCGAGACTTCCCCGGTGATTCGCTCCTGCATCGCCCTGTTGGCTTCGATCGATACGCCGCCAGCCGAAGTGGTGAGTAAATTTTTCGAGCTGCGCAGTGCCGATGCTCAGACGGTGGTGGAAAGTCTGGCGCAGATTTTTGAGGCAGATTCGAGCAGAACCGATCGACAACCGACATCCGTCAGGCAACGTGCAGGTGGGCCAACCCCTCCGAACGGCGGGCCAGCGGAGGGAGTGCCAGTGAGCAGCCCTCAGGGTGGCACGATTACCATTTCGGAAGACTCGATCATTATCGGGAAAATCAAGCTGACCGCTGACGAGCGAAGCAACCGGATTCATGTGGTCACTCGACCGGAGAACATGCCGTTGGTCACCCGCCTGATCGAGGAGTTCGATTCGAACGTCGCCCTGGCAGCTCCTGCGACTCGAAAATTGAATTATGTGTCAGCCGGGGAAATTCTTCCCGTGATTGTGAAAGCGATTGAGGAGCCGGGTATTGAATCTGAGGCTCCCGAGGGCGGCTCAACCACCGGGGGGGCGACCGATACCGGGGGGGGCTCTTCTGTAGCGGGTGGCGGCGGATCGAGCAGTGGCGGTGGATCTATTAGTTTTTCCGAACAACTCCGGGCCCGCGAGGTTGATACGAAACCGCTCGCTGCCACGGTCGGCAGCACCAAAATCATCGCCGACCAACGGGCCAATGCCATTATCGTGCTCGGCACGGATGAGGTGAAAAAGAAAGTGTTCCAACTCCTAGATGAAATCGATGTGCGCGCCCCGCAGGTGGTGATTGCGACCGTGGTAGGCGAGATGCGGCTCGATCAGAATGAGGAGCTCGGATTTGATTATTTGATCAATAACCAGGAGGAAATCCTCCAGACTGGAGACACGCGACTGGGGGGGGCGGGAATCGGGCGTAATACCTCGGCTCCCTTGTTGAATCCCGCCAACCTGATTGATGCGGGCAGTTTTGCCGCGAACTTCGCTAACTTCCCTGGCCTCACGGCTTACGTTGCGGTGGGCGACGTGCTCACGGCAATCGTCCGTGCCCTCAAATCGACGGGCCGGTTTACCGTGACCTCAAACCCGACTCTCTTCACCTCTAACAACAAGAAAGCGATCATCGCTTCTGGAGAAGAAATCGCGGTACCCAGTCAGACCGTCAGCACGATCGATGTGACGCAACCGATTAGCAGCTCCAGCATTCAATTTAAAACGGTAGCGCTCCAATTGGAGATCCTCCCGTTGGTCAACCCCAACGGAGAGGTCACCTTGGAAATCCTTCAGAAGGTGGATAACACCTCAGGCACCACCAACATCAGTGGCAACGAAATTCCTAACATCGCCACTCGCTTTCTTCGGACGACGGTTACGGTCAAGAGTGGCGACACCATCGCGCTCGGTGGCCTGATCATTTCCGAGGACGAAGAAAACGTCTCGGGTATTCCCTATCTAATGGATATTCCCTATGTGGGCACGCTTTTTAAGACGACCCGAACCGTGCAGGACAGACGGGAGCTGGTGATTTTGATGCGACCGACGGTCATTGAATCGAACGCAGCCGCGATGGAGGCGACCCGGATTGAACGCAATCGGTTGGAGTTGACGAAGGAGCCGAGTTTTCAAGAGATTGAGGCTGGCGTGGCACCGATTCGCCGCGCGCTGGAAGCGACGCCGCGCGATTTTGAATCCGGCCCGGTGGCCCCGGTCGAGGGATCTTACACCCGCTGAACCATGGCAGCCCCCGGACGTGATACCCTTGCCCGTTTGCTGGTTGATGCGGGTTGTCCGGTCGATGTCGCCAGCTCGTTGCTAGAAAAGCGAGCGGGACGCAAATGGATCGCCGACGTGCTTGATTCTGGTCAGGTCGAAGAGAGCCGGTTCGCTCAGGCGCTCGCCCATTTGCTTTCGTTGGAATTCCACGAAGTGCGTGAGACGGACGTTGATCCGGCCTTGCTCGAAGTTTTGCCGGCCCGGTTTGCTTTTCAACATCACCTGCTGCCGTTGAGCCGGGATGGCCAGGTGCTGCGCCTGGCTTGCTACGATCCCTTTCATGAACCAGCCGCTCGCATCGCCCGCCAATTGACCGGAGCCCAAACGGTGCGCTGGGTGATTACTCCGCGGCTTCAGTTGCTCCAGTTGATGAAACAAATCTATGGCGTGGGGGGCGATACTTTCGACGATATCCTCCGCTCCCACCTTTCCCGGTTTGGCCATCAACAGGAAGAAGGAGCGGGTGGCACCGACCTTGATGCGAGCGATGAAGAGGCTTCCGTCTCCCGCTTTGTCAACCAAGTCATCCGGGAAGCCATCCGAGAACGAGCCACCGATATCCATATCGAACCGCTCGAAGGCGATATCCGGATCCGCTACCGCATCGATGGCATCCTACAGGAAGTCGCCGTTCCCCGCCAGCTGCGAGTCCTGCAATCCGCCATCATTGCTCGGGTAAAAGTCATGGCCCGGATGGATATTGCCGAACGCCGGTTGCCCCAGGATGGGCGCATCGGATTAGCTTCCGACGGATTCCCGCTCGACGTCCGAGTTTCTACCATCCCAACGGTTCACGGTGAGAGCGTGAGTCTTCGTCTGCTCTCCCGTCAAGATGAGGCGTTCGGTTTGGGGCGACTGAATTTATTTCCCGAACAGGAACAGATCGTTGCTCGCCTGCTCTATCAACCTAACGGGATCATCCTGCTCACCGGCCCAACCGGGTGTGGGAAGTCGACCTCTCTTTATTGCTTTCTAACCGAGATCAACTCCATCGAGCGACGCATTATTACCATTGAAGAACCGGTCGAATATCGGCTTCCGGGCGTCATGCAAATCGAAGTCCGCAGTGATATCGGCCTCACCTTCGCCCAGGGGCTCAGGCATATTCTCCGGCAAGATCCAAACGTCATTATGGTCGGGGAGATCCGGGATTTGGAAACGGCAGAAATTTCCGTGCGAGCCGCGATGACGGGGCACTTGGTCTTCAGCACGCTCCACACCAACGACGCGGTCGGCGGTATCACCCGCCTCTTAGACATGGGGATCGAGCCATTCCTGGTGGCTTCAGTCGTTCGGGCTTTCATGGCGCAACGACTCGTTCGTGCGCTGTGCGAGAGCTGCAAACGCCCACACGCCTACGACGGCGCTTACCTGGCTTCGTTGGGTCTCGATCCGGGCGACACCCGCTATCAGCAGGCCAAAGGGTGCGATCGCTGCCGGGAAACTGGTTACCATGGACGACTGCCAATTTTTGAACTCTGCGCCCTCGACGAGTCGCTCCGGCATTTGGTGGTAGAAAGGGCCACTGGCTCGCAGTTGAAAGCGGCAGCGGTCGATTCCGGCCTTTCCACGCTGCGGGACGATGGCTTTCGACGAGCGGCCAAGGGTTGGACCAGCTTGGAAGAAGTTCTCCGGGTTACGCATGCGGAGGAGTGATCGGATGAGCTTATATGATTTTCGCGACAAGTGTTTGAATCCCCACCCGGTGGTCCAAGGGTTATCGATCGATAAGAGGGGATATTGACCCTCCAGTTTCATAAAAGCAGGAAGTCGTGTTGTGAAACTGGGGGATTGAGATTGATTGGCGGACGAGAAGCATGATAAGTGGGTTGAATGACGACGACATCTGCTTTCTCTATTCATCCAGACGGGTCCTTCGACCTCTTTTGCGGGGTGCTCAGCCTTCGCCGATGTTATCCCGGGCTCGACTACCGGGTTCTTCACCCTGTTCGCGTCGAATGCCGAGAGGATCGCGTCACCTACTTTCTGCCGAATGGCTGTCTTGAGCTTTGCTTCTCCGAAGGCAATAGTCAATCTGTCTTGTTGCATTGTCGATTAGTCGATTTTCGGGTTGCCCCTAAAATGGTGGCTCCAATTTTTGCCGCCGAGGTAGAGCGAGCGACAGGCTTTTATCACCAAGGCCTTGGATTCGGCGGACCCAGCGGGATTACCTCTCTTTTTGGCCCAGCTTTTTCCCCCGAACGCCCGCTTAACGTAGTTGAAAACGATCGTCATTCTTTTCCTCTCACAAGTTACTTAAACTCGGCGTTGATTGCCGAGGATGGCCAAACATTGGCATTCGGTGCGCTTCAACACGGTGACTTTCTGCAACGAACCATCTTAAGACGACACGATTACAAATACGGACTTAGCAATCGTCGTTCAGACCGACATTTATTTCATTTGGAAGTCGGTTTCTCGACGGAATCAATCCCTTTGCCCGATGCCGAGTTGCGCATGCCAGTTCTGCAATTCCTGAGAGCTGGTTCGGCGTTCGAGGCCCTGCATCTTCTTGCTCGTGACATCGCCGAATCCATGCAGTGCCGTGGTCCTCTCCATTCGCCACGAGCCAAACCGCCAACTTACCACTATTGTTCCTGGTATCATCGTGATTACAACTTTGGATGCCAAGAACTCCAGGAGCTATTGACCGGCCTCTCCGGTTTCGAAAATAAACCGCGGTTCGACACGATCCAAGTTGACGCTAGCTATTTTCCCCATGTGGGAGATTGGCTAGAGCCTTGCCACAACTTCCCTGATACCATCGAAGAAGGGATGAGAATGATCCAAAAGGCCGGCTATACGCCGGGTCTCTGGATCGCACCTTTCATGGTAGCGAACAACAGTCGGGTGGCGAAAGAGCACCCCGACTGGCTGCTTCGCGATTGTGCCGGAGTCCCCCTTGCCCGGTGGAAATGCTACCTAGGTGGTAGGGATTGGGGCTTGCCTGACACAGAGATCCTCCCTCTCGACACTTCGCATCCTGAGGCTTTCGCTTATTTGCGCCATGTCTTTCGCACGTTTTACAAGTGGGGTGTCCGATTCTATAAAACCGATTTTATGGACTGGGGTCTTTATGATTCGGAGACGGTGCAGCGTTATACGCCCGGCAAGACTGGCCAGAGATACATCCGCGATGTCATGGAAATGATCCGGGAAGAAATTGGTGAGGAGAGCTACTGGCTGGGTTGTATCCTCCCGTTTTCTTGCGCCCTCGGGCTGGTGGACGGCATGCGTATTGGCAATGATGTCCCGGCCCGTTGGACCCGTATGTCCACAGGGAACATGGTGCAGGAAATGTTAAGCGACCAATTTTTCAATAACCTCTGGTGGCACAACGATCCGGACGTTCTTTACCTCCGGGATTCCGAGACTTTTCTCACAGAAGACGAAACCCGTTCACTCGCTTACCTTGCTACCTTCTCGGGCGGCAGTGTTAATACCTCAGATCCCATCCACCGTGTACCGCCAGACCGCCTCAAACTGTGGCGTTTTCTGGAGCCGACTCCGCAAGCCTTTGTCTCGAATGTTCCGGACTGGCACCATCAGGTTACGCTCGGTCAGGGTAATGCCCTGAAAATTCTGACGCGCCAGCAAATATGCGGTGACATGGTCGTCTTGCTGTTTAACGGCGCCGACGCCCCGATCTTTGAGGAGCTCCATGTCGAAAATTTAACGGGGGCTCCCCGTCGCATTCTCTATGAATGGGATCATCTCGGGAGCCAGTTGCTTTACGATGGGGTATTTCGGGAAAGCTTTACGGTCCGTCTTGGCCCCCACCAATCTCGCCTCTTCTATCTGGCTCAATCCCCTCGCCATCATTTGCCTGCTACGCTTTCTGCTGTGGAATAAGCGCTTCCGATTGGGATTTGCGAGAAAATTGCCGTCATGCGGGTGGCAGCAGTGCCTCACCGGTCAGCCATGTCTAGGAGCGAGCCGATCGGCATGGGAAGGAAGAGCTTTTTTGCGGAATGCCTTCGTTGTCACTCTTTCCGAGACCTTAAACTTTTTCGAGTTTCACACGGGTGTCGAGAAAGACGGTGGCACCCCCCGCATTATCCACAAGGGGAGTCTCGGCAAGCTGGGTGTTGCGGCGCATCGCGTTGTTCACATTGAAGCCACGACTGCCTCGACGTTTGTCTGGCCTTACAGCGTTTCCTTTGGCAACTAATTTTTCCATGCCATGGAGGACGGGGCTGACAAAGTGTCCCCCGGTCACGGCTGTGGCGGCATTGAGGATTTCCCAGGGGCTGTTGCCCTGCTGGGTGTGAGCGAAGTGGTGGGTGCCGGCTATGACTCCCGGACGACAGCGCGGGGAGATTTTTACAAATCCTTCGGTGCTTCCACTGCGCGACGAAATCCGGACCCGGTCACCCCGGCCAATGCCGAGTGATGCAGCATCGCTGGGATTGATTTCGAGGTAGTTGAGTGGATGCGTCTCGATGGCCCAGTAGTCGTAGGCGGTGCGCGCTTTGGTTCGCGTGGCAAGGCGGAAGGTAACCACGCGGAAAGGATACTCGGCGTCCATCTCGGCGAGAACATTTCCGCGTCCATCCTGGGCCCGGCGATAGGTTGCGGTGCCGAAGTTTTTCTCACCACTGCCGGGTTGGATGGTGGTGGCGAGGCGTTCGTGCCAGATGTGAAGGGGGATTCGGGGGTCAAGTTTGAGCCCGCCCACGTGATGACCTTGTTCATCCCATGCTGTTTCTGGTGCGGCAAAATATCCCCCCCTGGCAAGCAAGTAGGCGCTGGCCTGCCATTCGGATGTAGGCAGTACGTCGCGATGTCGCGCGACGAGAGAGTTTTTTTCGACCCATGCGGTTTCCTCGGTGCTGGCTGGCGGGGTTTTGGCGTTAACCGCCATGTTGGCGATGGCCCTCACGTAATAGTCCTCCGCTTTTTTGAAAGGATAGGTTTCTCCTTCATGGGTGCCTGAACCGGGGATGGCTGCTTCCCCGTAACCGGGCAGATTGAGTTTGAGGGCGAGGTCGATAAGAAAGGTTTCTAACATCATGTGGCGACCGTCCGGCAGTTTGTCGGTGCGGGATTCGACGACCGGGCTGCGGATTGCACTGTGCGCAGCGGAGCAGGCTCCGACCATCTGCCCCATGAATCCGTATTGGCCGTCGAGATACATCACGTCGGGGATGATGTAGTCGGAATAAATACTCGTCTCGCTGATGGTCGTGTCGACCGTGAGAAAGAGCGGAATTTTATCCGGGTCTTTGAGAGTTTCAATGTAGCGGTGCCCGCCGGGGATGCTGTGCACGCTGTTGATGTAATAATTAATGTAACACTTGACAGGATAAGGGTATCCCGTGTCGGCAGCGGCCAACGCCTCGGTGGTGATCCCCGCGTGGGTGAACGGATACCAGGGGCGTGTGGCCGGATAAGGATTTTCCCCCGCGGTAACTTTGTCTTTGTATTCGGTGCTTTCTTCGTAGGTGACGCTGGATTTTCCACCGATGCGGCTGATGTGAACGCCTTTGATTTTTGGGGCGTCGATGACGGTTTCCAAATCGTAGACACCGTTTTTCCAATTGGGACCTCCAGCATTTTTGGTCACTCCGCCTTTCCAGTTAAAATTGCCGATCAGCGCGTTGAGCATCTGGATGGCAAGACCAGCGTAGATGCCATTGGAGTGCATGCTTGCTCCGCGGTAGCAGGAGGCACTGGCTTGTTTTCCGTGACTTGTGAATTCGTCGGCCAAGTTTGAGATCGTCTCAGCTGGCACGCCACAGAGTTCGGCCCATTCGTTGATGGAATGCTCGGAAGCTTGGTCGCGGAGAAGTTGCCAGGAAGATTTTACCCGTAGGGATTTTCCATTCTTGTCCACAACCACACGATCCACAAAAAGCTCGCCTGCTGCGCTGTCGAGGAAGCGGGTAATGCCATCGGTGATCGTATCGATGACCACAAAATCATGGCCTTCCAGACCAAGGTCGTCGGTGCGCAGAAAAAGGCCGTTGCGAGGATCCGCAGGCTCAGTTACGACGAGGTAGGTTCCATTCGTCCATGTGGGATCACCGTCAGCGGTGGCTGCGGTTTGGTTGGGGTTTTCCATGTATCCGCGATTGAAACGCTCGTTGTCAAAGATCCAACGTATCATGCCAAGTGCCAGTGCGGCGTCGGTGCCGGGTTGGATGGCAACCCATTCATCGGCATAATGGCGTCCATGGGGCACGTAAGGATCGACTAGGACGAGCTTGCCATCTTTGGCCGCATGACGGTTCGCAAGGATGGGTGCGGAAGTATTGACTCCAGGCTTCCATCCCCCACCAAGATTCACGCCGAAAAAAATCATATATTTACTGTTCACAATATCTCCGAATAGCTGACTCGTCGGCTTGACACTCTCTTTCGTGAACTCGTCATCATAGCGTCCGGTGAACAGGTAATTGGCCACATACCAGTTCATCTGGCAGAGGTCGGTGTGGCTCACGTAGTTGATGGAACCGAAGGCCTTCATCCAGCGTTCAATGAAATTCTGTCGGCCCGGCTGACCGCGACCGGTATTCCAAACGAGTTGGGACGCCTTGGGGCCGAGTTCTGGTGCGTCGGGATTTACAGGATCAAAGTTGCGTATGGTCTTAAGGCCATCGATCTCGCGATCTTCTCCAATGTCAGAAAACAGCTTTCCTCCGTCGGCAATTTCTCGAATGAGCTGATCCCATTCAATGGGGGCAAATTGACCAGAACCACGTGGGCCCGTGCGTTTAAGGGGTTTTGTCAGGCGATAAGGATCGTAGAGATACTGGATGCCCGAGACGCCCTTCATGCAGAGCGAGCCGCTGGTGCGCAGGGAATCGGTCACAGGCGTTTCCATGGGGATGGGGGCATTGCAGGTGGAAGCCGGATGATAGGGATTGCCGAAGACCGTGCGCAAGACGCCACCTTTAACGACGGCCCGATTGCCACAACGCGCATCGCACGAAAGGCAGATACTGTTTACCACTCGGTCAGCGTTGGGTGGAGTTGGGCCGGGAACCTGACGGCGGTATCTTGGGAAAAGCAAAGTCTGTAATGTTGCGTATCCAGCAGTGAAGGCCGCCGCTGCGCCTCCCACTAGCACCAAGACTTCACGCCGTCCTTTTCTCGATTGTAAACTCGGTGGTCCTTCCCATGCCATCTCCTGGCCTTTGCGCCGTGGCAGAAAACGCCACAAGGCCAGACCTACCACCAGCGCCCAAAGGATTAGCCCACTTGCAGCAAGCACGCCTTCGCGTCCGAGGATGTGGAGTTCCTCATGTACAAATCCCTGGCCGGTTCGGCTGATCATTTGCCCGCCGATGATGAT
>CAZSPO010000045.1:0-14172 GCA_964608775.1 uncultured Chthoniobacterales bacterium
CCCCTGACCTGCTGATTACGAATCAGCTGCTCTACCAACTGAGCTATGTCGGCAAATAACATATTTAAATTTGGCAGATCACTCCGACGCCGCAACTTCATTTTTGGCGGAATTAATACCGAGCCGGTTGCCATTGGCAACGAACCCGGAGGATCGCTTGTTCCTCAGCTTAACCCCCATGGTTCATAAAAGCAGGAAGGGGTCGCGCCGCAGATTTTTGTGTAGGGCGCGAAGTTCAGGCGGGGGCCGATCCGTTGTAATCCCTCACCGCCTGAACGACAAAACCCTGCGCAAAAAGATCAAGCAAACACGGCTGGTTTTATGAATCATTGAGGTCAACTTGGCTTACGTCCTACGAGAGCGGTCCATTTGCCATTCGTTTTTCGGCTATCCCATTGAACGCCGATCGTTCGTCCCACGGTTTCGACTTCACCGGTTTGTTCGTCTAAAATCCCGCTGAGAATTAGGGTGCCCCCGGGGGCCAGCCAGCGGAGCATCCGGTCGAAGTGCCGGATCAGGACTTCGGAAAAGAGATTGGCAGCGATGACATCCACCGGCAAATCCAGGAGCGGGGTCACCTCGCCGAGCCCGGCGGTTTGAAAGCGGACGGCTCTCAGCTGGTTGAGTCGGGCGTTCTCTCGTGCGGCCCGAGTGGCGTGCTCGTCGTAATCAATACCCTCGACCGTTCGGGCGCCGAGACGTCGCGCTGCGAGCGCCAGAATGCCGGAGCCCGATCCGAGATCGAGGAGCCGCCATGGTTGACCCGCTCGTTCCACAGCCGCCTCCACCAGGGCTTCCAGGCACATGCGGGTGGTGGCGTGTTCCCCCGTACCGAACGCTCGGGCCGGTCGAATCCAGAGTTCTTCAAAACGAGGAGCCCCACCCGGCCCGCTTTCTCCGGCGAGAATGCGGAGACTGAATCCGCCCCCCAGCTTAATCACCTTGTCCCGCACGGGAGCGAATCGAGCCGTCAGTTTCGCCACTCGGCCCGTGGCATCCCGTCCGCCAAACTGCTCGATAAGTGCGGCGACTTCTTTCGGGTCATGGCAATACACTTCGATTCGAATCACGGGTGAGCCAGCCTTGTGATGCCAGACAATCCGGCTGCCATCGATCCCGGCGAGCCGTTCCTGCCATTCTTCCTCCCAGCGGGCGGAAGCGTTTTTTTCCCAAATGTTCATCGAGGAAGGGGTCAGTCCAAGATTACTCAAACCATCGCTTTCAGTTTTTTCCAACAAACATCTAGATCCACCGGTTGACGGCGATGACGGCTGACGAGAGTTTGGACCGAGCTGGCTCCCCCCATGTTTAGTCGTCCTGCAATCCAACGATGCGGAGCCAGGTAGCGCTCCCTCAACCATCGGGCGGTCGCCACTTTCCAGGCGGCCCCTTTCCGCGACTCCTTCAGGTCGCTCGCTTTGCGCCCCAGTGCTTTTAAGGCAGTCGCCAAGCCCCTCTCCCATTTCGGCTCACGGACTTCGGAAGCCTCCGCCTCCACGGCTTTCTGAGCGGTTTCATCCCCATGCTCTGCCAGCACTGCCGCTTTGAACTGATTCGACCCCTTCGCCCACCCGCTGCACATTTCATCGAACCCGAGTCGTTGCTGCTCGAACTCATCCCCGCATAGTCGACACAAATAGTCCCGGTAGAGCGCACGCCCTTTCGGCTTGTCCGGAAATCCGCCCGCTGATTCCAAGCTTCTCCGATGGTCAACAAAGGCCCATCGGCGACGGGGGTGCCAGAGTTGGTGAAAGCTGCTATCTGGATATTCCTGCAACGCACCCGGGGCTACGATCCCCGCTCGGGCCGGGTTCAGATGGATGTAGTGGCAGACCGGCCCGACGGCATCCCCGTCTAAAAGCAGCGCCTTGTAACGTCCCTGGAAGACATGGCCGTTCTCCTTACGAAATCGATTGAACCGGTTTGCGAACGTCGATTGCAGCCACTTCATCCCCCGCACCAAGTTTGGCACCGGGGTCTCAATCAAAAGATGGTAGTGGTTGCCCATCAGGCACCAGGCGTGAAGGCACCAGTCTTGGGACTCGCACGCTTGCTTCAAGCAATCCAGGAAACTCGCGCGGGCACCCTTACTCTCAAATATCCACGCACGATAATTCCCACGATTGATCACATGATAAAGCGCTCCCGCATACTCAATCCGCAATTTGCGAGCCATGACCCATGGCTTATCGCTTCGTGCAGATGAATGTCAATTCTGAGTTATGGAATCTTGGACTGACCCCTTGCCTTTCACGACCGCTCGCGGCACAGTGCGGGGATGGTTCACCTGACGTCCCTCACCGATTGGCTCGATACGACGTTGCGCACCCACGAAATCAAGGATGCCGCGAACGCCTGCAACGGCTTGCAATTGGAGACCCGATTGCCGGTCACTAAGCTGGCAGCAGCGGTGGATGCCTGTGGATTCACCATTCGGGCCGCCTGCCAAGCCGGAGCCCAATGCCTGATCGTTCATCACGGGCTGCTTTGGTCCGCCCCCCAGCGGTTGGTGGAAGGGGAATATGAAAAATGGGCGACGGCCATTCAGGGCGGGCTCGCCGTTTACAGCTCTCATCTCCCCCTCGATCTGCATCCGGAACTCGGCAACAACGCCGTGCTCGCCCGACGACTCGGGCTCAACGACTGTCGCCCCTTTCTGGAAGTAAAAGGCCAGGCGATCGGGCTACAGGCCGTAACGGAGATTCCCCTGGCAACCTTCCTTGAAAAAGTGAACGGCGTGGTTCCCGGAACCGTCCGCATTCTGGGAAACGGCCCGAAGGTTTGTCAGCGGATCGGGATCTGTACCGGGGGAGCTGGCTCGGACCTTGGGCAGGCGGTAACGGCTCGACTGGACACCTTCGTTACCGGCGAAGCGCCCCATTGGGCGGCCACGGCGGCGGAGGATCTCGGCATCAACCTGATCTTAGCCGGCCATTACGCGACGGAAACGTTCGGCGTGCAGGCGTTGGCCAAGCGGGCAGCGGTGGAATTCGGCTTGGTCTGGGAATTTATCGATCACCCGACTGGGTTGTGAGGGGGGGCGCGACTGTTTGATTTTCGGAAGCGAAGAGTATCAAACCGGCGTGATCAATGGCGTCGCCGACTTTAGAACGTTGCATGCGAGCTTCCAAATCGGCGAGCAACGTCGGCAACCGCCGGGCTCGATCAATGGCGCTGGTATCATGCTGAGAGGCAGCCAAGTCAGGAGGCGGCGTGCTGGCCTCGCGATGGCGTTGCGCACTTTCCCTCGCTTGCCGCATCCGGGCGAGGGCCAACGCACAGGCATCCAGGGTGTCATGCACGATATCACGGTTGAGGTCGGCAATCATGGTCCCGTGGCGAAATTCAATTTCAGCGAGAGCTCGGATAGCGTTGGCATCAAAACGAGCGAGCATTCGGGCATCCTCGACGTGGAGCTCGGGATATCGCCGCTGGTATCGAGCCCACTCGCCGGGGCATTCCAACTGAAGGAGGGCGGCTCCCCGGCTTTGATCCCGAAACGCGTTGAACTGCCATTTTCCCCGAGCGTCGAGGTAATGCACTTCGAGATCCCCGAATTGTCCCCGAGTGAAACAGAGAGCGTTCGCACGGGCATCGCGTACCGAGACCACCCGACTCAGGCCAGCCGTCCAAATCCCAGCTGCCACAGCCGCCACGATCACACAGGCCACTCCGCCACCATCAAACAACATGGTGAGCCAAGGCGGGGTGGATTCGTCCCCGAGATAAAAAAGGACTCCCGCTGCGAGCACCCCGGCTCCCATCGTAAATGCTGCGCCCGGTGAAGGAATAGACAGTTTTGGGCGAGGGGCGTTGGGCATAGGAGGGTCGATTGGGGAAATTGCCGACGCGATTTAAATCGTCCTCAATATGCGTGAACCCCAGACGATCCGCAATGCCAAGTCTGGCTTCGACGCGTCAATTCCGCTTTTCACTCCCGCTCAGTCGTGTTAGCCGTGTCGACCATTCGGAAAATGGCGTTTTCGCCGTTGTCCCCTCCCCTTTCGAACCCTATTCTAGCCCTATGGCGGTCACTACAGAAGCAGAACTCCCCCAGCAATCCAAGACGCTCTGGCTGAAGGCGGTCAGCGCCTTTCAGACCCATAATTACGGATACTCCATCCAGCTCCTGCAAAATATCGTGCAGGGCTACCCTCATTTTTTTGAAGGGCGCAAATTGCTTCGGCGGGCGGAATTTGCGAAGAACAAAGGAAAAAAGGGGATGTTTGGCAGTTTTTCCTCCGCCTCCATCTCCGTGATGAAGGTAAAACCGCAGATCAAAAAAGATCCCCTGGCCGCCTTGGCCGCCCTCGAAAAACTCGTAGAGGGCGACCCTTTGAATATCGACGTTAACCTCGCTATCCGCGATGCCGCTCTGGCTGCCGACATGCCCGAGTTTGCCCAGTTCACCCTCGAAACCCTTTGTGAAGCGCATCCGAAAGATGTGAAACTGCTGCATGAACTTGGGCGTTTTTACATCGATCAGTCGATGGCTCACAAGGCGGTCGATGTTTACAATAAAATCCTGGAGCTTAACCCCACGGACATGGAGGCCAGTAAACTCGGGCGGGACGCCAGCGCCCGGGCTTCCATGACCCAGGGCGGCTGGGAAACGGCTGACAGTTACCGCGATCTCATTGTCGATAAAGAACAGGCCATCCTCCTCGAACAACAATCCCGCGTCACTAAAAGCGGAGAGATGATCGATAACCAGTTGGCCGACCTTTTGAAACAATACGAGGCCAACAATCAGAATATCGATGTGGTCCGCCGCATGGCCGTGCTTTACGAAGAAAAGCAAGACTTTGAAAATGCGATCGCGTTCTACGAGTGGGGCAAGCAGCTCACATCGGGGTCCGACCCCATTTTTGAACGCAAAGTCGGCGATCTCCGCGCCCGGATCACCGAGCATCGCACAAAGGAGCTGGAAGCCTGGCTGGCCGAGGCCGGGGAAGAACATCCTGAGGCGGCCGGTGTGGCTGCCGAACTCGAGTCTCTTCGCCAAGCTCAAGCCACGCAAAAACTGGACGAAGCTCGCGCTCGCGTCGACCGCAACCCGACGGATCTCAGCCTCCGCTTGGAGCTTGGCGAATTGCTTCTTGCTACTGGCCAATACAAAGAGGCCATTCCCCAATTGCAACAAGCCCAACGCAATCCCTCAGGGCGATACAAAGCCATGGGAGCCCTCGCCACTTGCTACGTGCAGAACGGCATGCTCGACCTGGCCAAAGACACGCTGGAAACGGCTGCAGGCGAATTAAAAGTCATGGACGACCTCAAAAAAGGGGTCGTCTATCAGTTGGGCGTTGTTTACGAAAATCTCGGGCGCGAAAGCGAAGCGGTCGATATTTTTAAACAGATTTACGCGGCCGACTACGGTTATCGGGATGTTTCAGAGCGAGTCGAACGCTTTTACGCGAAACAACGCAATGACCAAGCGGCCGGTTGAGCGCCGTTCTTTTCTTCCGCTCTTCCTCTATTTCGATGATGCATTGCGGTTTCGACAACGCGTCCCCTTGCATGCATAGTCCCCGTTTCCATGGATACCGCGATCGTACTTTATGACACCACCCTGCGCGATGGAGCGCAGGCCGAAGGAATCAATTTTTCTTGTGCCGACAAGATCCGCATCGCACAGAAGCTTGATCATTTTGGGATGTCATACATCGAGGGGGGGTGGCCCGGCAGCAACCATAAAGACATCGAATTCTTCGAGCGGATCCGCGATGTGGAAATAAAACGAGCTCGCATCGCGGCCTTCGGAAGCACCCGTCGAATGGGAGCCAACGTGGAAGATGATCCCCAAGTCCGACTGCTGCTTGATGCCGAAACCCCGGTGGTGACCATTTACGGAAAGACCTCCCTCCTGCATGTGCGGGAGGTTCTCCGCACTTCTCCTGAGGAAAATCTGGCCATGATTCACGACACCGTTGCGTTTCTAAAAGCGAACGGGCGGGAGGTGGTTTACGACGCCGAACATTGCTTTGATGGCTACCGGGAAAGCCGCGACTACGCCCTGGCCTGCCTCGCAGCCGCAGCGGAGGCTGGGGCCGATTGGCTTGCATTGTGCGACACCAATGGCGGCTCCCTGCCCGACCTCATCGTCGAGGTGACCCAAGAAGCTATGGAACGGTTTACCGTGCCGGTCGCCATTCATTCCCATGACGACAGCGGGCTCGGGGTGGCCAACGCCCTGGCCGCAGTCGCCCAAGGAGCCTCGCAGGTGCAGGGCACCCTCAACGGATTTGGCGAGCGCACCGGCAACTGTAACCTCACTTCGGTGATCCCCAATTTGCAGCTCAAAATGGGATGCCCCGTGGTCCATCCAGAGCAACTCGCCCAGCTGCGCGATCTCTCCCTCTTCATTGATGAGGTGGCCAATCAACATCCGAATATCCGAGCCCCATTCATTGGCCAAGCCTCCTTCGCGCACAAAGGGGGGACCCACGTCAATGCCATCAACAAGCTGATTCACAGCTATGAACATATCGACCCGACGCTGGTCGGAAATTGCCGTCGGGTGCTGGTAGGAGAACTCTCCGGGCGCACGAACGTGATGTTAAAAGCCCGGGAACTCGGTTTTGAAATCGAAGAAAAATCCGACATGTCCCGCGCTATTCTTGACCGGGTGAAAGCCCTCGAAAGCGACGGTTACGAGTTCGAAAGCGCCGATGCCTCCTTCGAACTCCTTCTCCTCCGGGAAGTCGGCCAATTTCGTCGGGCGTTCGAGCTGATCGAATACCACGTCTCCATCCGCCACAACGCTCCCAGCCAATACGACAGCTGTGAGGCCACGGTCAAAATCGCGGTGGCCGGTGATAAGATGTATACGGTGGCCGACGGCGACGGCCCCGTGAACGCCCTCGACTCCGCTTTGCGCCTCGCCCTGTCCAATTTCTATCCGGAAATTCGTAACACTCGCCTGACCGATTACAAAGTGCGCATCGTCAATTCCACCGCCGGTTCTGCCGCGAAGATTCGGGTGCTAGTGGAGTCCACAAACGGCCACGACAGCTGGCTCACGGTCGGTGTCTCCACCAACATCGTCGAAGCCACCTGGATCGCTCTCACTGACGCGCTTGACTATCAATTTCTTCTGGAAAAACGGCGGGGCGTCTAGCCTGCCGCTCGCCAAGCCGGTTGACTACGATTCAGAAACACCTGCCAATCGGCGCTTAAAACCAAAGGGGGGTCGCATCCATAGCAGCCCAGAGAAGTCAAACACGTGAGCCAGTCTTCACCCCAGAGAATTTGGAAGTTACCTCCTTGTGCGCATGCCGATCAGCGGGCGACGCAGGTCTGAAAACTGCTCGAATGGAGGCCAAACAGTCATGGATGGACCTTGAGGTCAACGACTCCAAAGCACCGGATTGAGCGGGGTATCAATCACCTCGCCCACCACCGCACCCGGCATCCAACGAGCCCAATCTTTTTGCTGCGCTTCGCTAGCTGGTTCCGCCAGGCGCATTTCGCTGTCCATGTAAATCACCGTCATCACCTCCCGCGGTTGCGGCAGTTGGTTTGGGCCGGCTCGGTGAAACAGATAACCGAGGTGAAAACTGACTTCCCCCAGATCGAACGGCGATTCATCCACTGGGAAATCCGAAAGCTTCATCCTTTCGCTAATCACCCGCTCGCTCTCCTCGCTGATGATCAAATTGCGCCCCTCTTGCAATCGCTGACTCCCGGCGGCAAAACAAAGCGGGCCGTTCTCCAACGGAACCGCATGCAGCGGCACCCAGGCAGTCACAGTGCGGTCTGTGGTCAGTGGCCAATACACTTGATCGACATGCCACGGCGTATATCCCCCGCCGGCTTCTTTATAGAGCGCTTGATCATGATAGAGCCGAACCCCGCTCCTCCCCAACAACTCCGCAGCCAACCGGGCCAGTCGTTTCCCAAACACAAACTCCCGCGCTTTTTCATTCTCCTCCCATAAATTGAACACCTGCAAAAAAGCCTGGCCATAGAGCCCCCGTTCGTGAAGCGGTTTGGCCGCCGCTGTTTGCTCTTTCACCAATCCCGTGAGAGTCCCGCGATAATGCTCCAGGGTCCCTTCATCAAAGACATCCTTTAACTTGATGAACCCATCCCGCTCGAACCGGGTCAGTTGCTCATCCGTCAAGGTGTAGGGAGAATCGATATCCACAGCAGGGATATCCACAGCAGGGGCAAGAGTGCTCATGTCTCCATTCAACCCTGCTTTCCCCGCTCTGGCCACGCCTGGGATGGCCGATGATGATACAAATTTGTCGTTAGAGCCCTCTATTTCATTCGCTTTCCTGTGATTTCGTAGCAGTTTGCCAGGTGAAAGCCCGTCTCGAGAAGTTGACCCCCCCCGGTCCCATCGACGCTTTTGGGATTCGTTCGACGGCTTTCCAGGCGGCTTGCCATTTCCATGCGGAAGCCGAAATCGTTCTGATCGAAGCGGGCAACGGGCGACGACTGGTCGGTGACCGGCTCACGGAGTTTCAGCCGGGCGATTTGGTGTTGCTGGGGGGCAACCTGCCGCATAGTTATCACAGCCCCCCGTCTCCCTCCCCCGTTCGCCGTGGCGCGGCGCGGGCGACCGTGGTCCACTTTCGTTGGGAACGACTGCTTGATTGGGAGGCTTGGGGCCTTGAACTTCGCCATCTCACCCGGCTGCACGATCAGGCGGCGGCCGGGCTGGTTTTTGGTGCCAGCACCTATCGCCGAGTCGCCCCATTGTTGCATCAACTTCCCGACGCACCTCCTGTCGCTCGGCTCGGCATACTCTTAGAAATCCTTGAGCTCATGGCCAGGGCGACAGATCGCCAGACGATTGCGACGCCGGGGGCTGCTCCTCCCCAGGATGCCACTCACGCGGCCCGTCTGGATCGGGTCCTTGCCCACATCTTCACACGATTTCGTGAACCGATCACCCTCGTCGAAACCGCGCAGGTCGCTCATTTGACCCCGGCCGCGTTCAGTCGTTTTTTTCGGCGCGCCACCCACAAAACATTTGTCCGATTCGTGAACGAACTCCGGATTGGTTGCGCGGCCCGGTTGCTTTTGGAAACGGATCGAACGATTGCGGACATCGCCTTCGCCTCAGGATTTCGCAATCTCGCCAATTTCAACCGGCGTTTTTTGGAATACCGCGCCTGCCCTCCTTCGGTCTTCCGCCGCCAAGCCCGTGCGATCGAATCTGACTCTCCCGGGTATTCGCTCTGAGTTTGAAGCTAGAAACGGCGATTTCTATGCTTGGGAGTGGCAGATTGGGCGTTGGATTCCGGATGATCGGCTTGGAGTTTAATCTACTGATTAGAGAAAACTGTAGTAGCCCGACTCCCCGAATTCGAACGCGTTCTCGACGTCAGCCGGAAGGACCGCAGACCGTGTGCTGCACATGGCACTGATGGAAGCGCGTGCCTTCAGCAGAGAGCCAGTCGAGATGTGGGGCGCGAACCAACGGGTGACCGTCACAGCCTGCGTAATCGGCCCGCCATTGGTCTGGATTGATAATAACGAATCTATGTCTGAGCGGAATGGCACTCACTTAAGGGGCTGTTCCCCAAAGAGGATCAAGGGGCCAGCCCAGGGCAACGCCCTGATTCCCAATGGTTTCTATGTTTCAAGCCCTGAGCCGAAGCGCAGCGGAGACAGCCTGCCGAGAGGCCGCCCCGCAGGGGTGAGCTCGGCTCATCCAGCCATAGTCCCGACCTGAACGCCAGGACAGGTCCGCTGCTCTTCGCGCCGTCACGCGTTTCCTCAGACTCAATTGCCAGTTTCCGAGGGCGGCGCTCGTTCGCTGTGCCCTAGGCTGGCTTGTTAATGCCCCTTGGCCTGCTTCAAACCATTCTACGGAGAGTTTGAGCCGGTGCGGGGCGGGCGAGGCTTGCGTTCGCGTTTGCCGCCAGCTCTTTTCCGTCTAAATTGCGACATGATTCGTTCAATTACTTATCTCATCCCCTTGTTTTTGGCGGTGACTCCCCTCACTCGCGTCATCGCAGAAGCCCCGAACGCTGCCGAATCGACTCCTTCCATTGGCTCGATGCCGATGTGGGAATTGGCGATGCCGAATGGGGAGACGCTTTACCTCGTGGGGTCTATCCATCTGCTTCGTCCAGATGCTTATCCGTTGCCGGAGGCGATTGAGTCGGCCTTTGACGCCTCGCCGGAGGTGGTGTTCGAGACCGACATGAAAGCGATGCAATCCCCGGCGTTACTCATGAAGATGATGCAGCTCGGCATGTATCAAGATGGAACGACCTTGGCCGATCATATCTCACCTGAGGCATTTACGGCTTACAACGAATTTCTGAAGAGCCAAGGTCTCCCGGCGGCCATGTTCGCCAGGTATAAACCATGGATGGCGGGGGTGACCCTTTCAGTGTTGGCGATGCAAAAGGCGGGATTTGACGCGAATCTCGGGTTGGAAAGCCATTTTCAACGGCGGGCGGACGAGGCCGGGAAACCGGTCTCTGGCTTGGAGGAGCCGACGTTCCAAGTCGAGCTGCTGGCTAGTTTGGCGGACGGCCAGGAGGAGGCGTTCCTTATGCAAACCCTCACCGATTTAGAGCAGTTACCCGACATGTTCGACACCATGGATGCCGCTTGGCGGAACGGGCAGATGCAAGATTTAGCTGAATTGTTAAACGAAAGTTTCCAAGAATTCCCCGAGCTGATGGATCGTCTGCTCACGGCCCGCAATTTGGATTGGGCAGAAAAGTTAGAAAGCCGAATCGAGAGTGGCAAATCGGCCTTTGTGGTCGTGGGCGCAGGACATTTGGCTGGTGAAAAAAACTTGGTCGATCTTCTTCGCGCAAAGGGATACACGATCCGCCAACGATAGGCCGAAAAATTGAGGGGGAACCCGCTTTTTGCTCTGTAGCTCAGCCTGAGACCACTTCGTTGAGGCGGAAGATTGGTAGGAACATAGCGATCACGATGCCCCCGACGACGACGCCGAGGAAACAGATCAAAAATGGTTCTAACAACGAGGTGAGCGCATCCAGGGTAGCCTCGATTTCTGTGTCCCAAAAGTCGGCCATTTTCTCCAACATATTATCGATTTGCCCCGTCGCTTCGCCCGCCGCGATCATGCGGAGGAGCATCGGAGGAAAAATGGGTTGCTTTGCGAGAGCCACCGAGAGGTTATCCCCCCGTTCGACGTCGTGAGAAACTGACCGGATGCTCTCTTCAATCACGTAATTGCCGGAAGTCGCCCCCACAATGTCGAGCACTTCCAGGATCGGCACCCCAGAACGAATGAGCTGGGCAAAAGTCCGGGCGAACCGGGTCATGGCGATTTTCTGAATCAACGGGCCGAACACCGGCAGCTTCAATTTCCACCGGTCCCACGTCTGCGCCCCGGCCTTGGTGCGGAGAATTGCCTTCAGCCCCAGAAACCCGGCCACACCAAAAATCACGAAGCTCCACCAATAAGCCCGGGCGAAGTCACTGACCGCGACAAGAAATTTCGTCGGCCCGGGGAGATCCTGACCGAATTCCGAAAAAATATCGTTAAAGACCGGCACCACGCGGATCACGAGGAAAGCGGTAATGGCGATGGCGATACAGATCACGACCACGGGGTAAGTCATGGCGGATTTGACTTTCTTCGAGAGACGCGCGGCGGCTTCGAGAAATGCCGCAAGCCGGTCGAGAATTTCAGAGAGCAACCCTCCCTGTTCGCCGGCTTGGACCATGCTAGTGTAGAGTCGGCTAAAGACCCGGGGATGCTTCTTAATCGCTTCGGAGAATGATTCGCCCCCCTCCACCCGGGAGGTAATATCCCCGATCACACTTCGCAACCCGGCTTGCCGCCTGGCGTCGGTCGACTCAAAGAGTGCGGTGAGCGAGCCCACGAGCGGAATACCCGCCTCGACCATCGTTGAGAGCTGCCGAGTAAAAAGAACGAGATCGGTGGGCTTGACGGACAGTTCTCGTTTACGGGCGCGTCCGGCTGATTTTTGCTGAATGGAGAGGACCAACAACCCGCGACTCATCAGGCTGTTCATTGCGTTCTCCTCGTTGATGGCTTCTTGAACACCGGAAACAATTTTACCGGCCTGATCGCGAGCTTGATAAGCGAAAGTCTGCATAGAAGGGATGGGTGGAGGGATGGAGGAAAGGAAGATTAAGCAGATCGAATGCCAACCGGCCAGCTCAGAAGAGATCATCGGCAACGACCGATGCTTGCTCGCGTGCCCCCAGGGCAAGGGCGTGTTGACGAATCTCTTCCTGATCGTGGTTGAACCGATAAGCGTGGCAATTCGGGCAGGAAGCCACCCTGACGGCGACGATCGAGTCGCACCCTTCGCAGATTTTATACGCATCCGGTTGGTTAGCAATCTTGGCGGCTTTAGCGGCTCGCTCGGAAATCGATTGACTCATAATGGAATCAGCAAAGGGAATTCTCCTACAAAAATCAAGCCCGCTAAACCGGGTCGGCCAGCAACGCCTCCCGGGTCGTATGCCCGATCGGTTGCAAATCACCCAATGCATATCGCCGCATGAACAGGAGCGTGTCGATCTCCCGATCCCGACGGGGCTCCGGCGAAAGCAGGAGTTCACCCAACGGAGCCGTGGCTTGCAAATCCACATCGCCCCCCTCCAACTGAGTGTGGGTGGCGGCGGCTCCATGTCCGATATTCGTGATCAAATTCTCGCGTGGCACCACGGCTAGGCCCCGATGTTTCATCACGGTGAAATGCCATTGGTAATCCCAGGTATCCACCTTCCCCCGCCAGACCCCGTCCAAACAACGCCGCCAATACCGCTCCTCCAATGGGGTGTCACCCAACCAACCCTGCCCAGGAAGCCGACGGCGCCAGCCCCAATCCGGGATGTCCGGGTCGTATTGCGCAAATGCTCGCCGCCAGGTCGCCCATCCCCATATATCGCTGTGCCGACTGAACCAGGCGCTCCCGTGGCAACCGGGTGGCCGGACAAAGGCGCTGCCGCTCACATGCCAAACCCTGCGCTCTTCTCGGTAGCGATCCAGGGCCGCGTGGCAGAACCGAAAAAAATCGGGGTGCGGCACGCAGTCATCCTCCAGGATCATCGCCTCCTCCACCTGCTCGAAAACCCAGGCCAACCCAGAGGCAATCCGGCGGCGGCACCCCAGATTGCCCTCCGCATAATCCCGCAGCACGCGGCACGGCCAGTCAATCGCCCGCTCCACCGCTTCCCGGCAAGCAGCAACCCGCTCGGCTTCCTCTGCTTGCCGCGGCCCGTCGGCAACCAGGAGGAGGGTGTCGGGTTGATAGAGGCGAATCCGGGCGAAAGTGGCAGCAGCCAAGTCCGGGCGGTTGAAGAAGAAAAAGGCGACTGGCGCTTTGCCATGCGGCACGGCTTCCGGAGCTCCAAAACGGCCCTCGGAGTGTCCGAACGTTTCGTAATGCACCCGACCAGAGGCCACTTTCCCCTCTCTCACCGCCTTGGCGACATCGGGATAGGTCTGAAGGTAAAAGGTTTCGTCGAACTTCATTTTCCAGGTTTCAGCGGCAACTTTCCCCTTTTCTTTCGCGCAACGGGCGACCTCTGGCAATCCATCAGCCGCGATGTTCGATAAAAATAGGGAGCGGCGAGCAGCCTGTCAGGCTTCGAACGTGCGAGCGAGGGAATCGCGATTTGCGTTAGGTTTTCGATCCTTGTGAGGAGCCCATGCGAACATGCATAAAGAAAAAGCCTCGGAATCCTAGCCAAATCCCCGGTTTCAGCAGCCATGCGGGCGAAGTCCGATCGGCTGCTCGTGTAAGCCGCCAACCAGATTGCCGATTATTCACAAACGCCTGGAAACGTAGATGGTTAAACCCAAACCAGGCTCAAACCTCACCCAGCATCCCTTCACAATCCGAGCCCACAATTGGCTCTCTGTCAGGCGGACTGCCGGAGGACATGAACGGGTTGAGGGGCTTGAAACCCGTGCCAGCAGCCCCCGCAACATGAGTCGGTGAATACGCAGAATTCTACGCCGCGAACACCTGGAAAATAAGCTGGTGAAGCCGCAAAAAAACACTGTGCCGCAGGCACTCGGGCCAGGTCCGGCAAATCCGCTAAAACCTGTGCCGCACGCACCCATGACATGCTGCGGCAAATCCGCTAAAACCTGTGCCGCACGCACCCATGACATGCTGCGGCAAATCCGCTAAAACCTGTGCCGGAGGCACCCGGGACCTTAGCCGGTGGCGCAAGCCACCGGTT
>CAZSPO010000046.1:0-13955 GCA_964608775.1 uncultured Chthoniobacterales bacterium
CACCGCTGCATTCCGCGCTCGCAAGAGCGCGGCCCCGTTGAAGCTAAGAGTCCGCCATTCCAAATTATACCATTAACAGTACATTCCGCGCTCGCAAGAGCGCGGCCCCGTTGAAGCATGTTATTGGTCACGTTTGTTGATCCAGCCTACGAGCGGGCCGGATCGACAAGGATCTCAGACATCGCAACCTTCCCGTGTGGAAAGGTCTCTGGGACCTGAAAAGGCACCCTTGGTGGCCTCCGCCAAATCACCAAAGGTGCGGGTGGCTTTTGCCGTTAGCAAAAAGACTTCGCCTGTTTTTCCATCACGCACTTCCACAGCTTGATCCTTACGGGCGGCGTCTTTCACCCCCCAGTTTCATAAAACCATTCGTGTTTGCTTGATCTTTTTGTTCAGAGCGTTGTCGTTCAGGCGGTTCCGTATCACAACGGATTCGTCCCCGCCTGAACTTCGCGCTCTGCACAAAAATCTGCGGCGCAACCCCTTCCTGTTTTTATGAAACTGGGGGGGGCACGCTAGTAAAGTTCCGGAGCAGAGTTCAGGTAGGTGCAATCAGGACAAGCAGGGGGTCAGACAAAGGCTTGAAGTGAAGTAACTATCAACGGGCCAGGGCGAAAACGCGGTGGGCATCGGTCCAGATTTGCACGGAGCCAGTTTCGGTGGGGTGGATGCCTGCGTTGATTTTCGCCAACTGCGGCGTGAGCGGTGCGACGTAGAGAGTGCAGGGATGGCCTGCAGCGTCCACGAGGTTGATTTGTGCGGCCAACTCATCCAGTATCGAACAGTAGCGTCCGCCAATCATGCGCATCCCGGCCAGCATTTCGGGTTGTGTGGGTGCGAGGGGGAAAGCAAGGCGCGGCAGAGCGGCCTGGATTTCCGCGAAGTTGGTGGTGGTAATTTCGGGAGCCAGCTGCTTTTGGTGGTTTTTCCAGACATCTGCGACCACGGTCGCTTCGCGTGTTGGGCCGGGCTTCATGAGGAGCGTGGAAACAGAGAGCAGCAACGCGATGCAGGCGGCTATGCCAAGCAGGGTCGGCTGTTTCCAGAATGGGGGGCGGACCATTTTACCCGTCTCCAGGATCCGCGCCACGCTCTCGGTGGAGAGCGTGTGGGATTGGTAGTAGTCGCGCAATTGTTGGTCGAGGTTACTCATGGGGATGGTTCTCAGCGTTTGGGGAATCGACTTCCGTGTTTCCCGATTCGCAGCCTAGGGCGTGCGCTAGCTTGCGCCGGGCGCGGTGGAGATGGCTGAGGATGGTGTTGCGCGAGGAGCCGGTATGTTCGGAGATTTCGCGGGCGGTGTAGCCTTCCACGGCGTTGAGGTAGAGGGCCTCGCGCTCTTCCGCCCGCAGACCCGCGAGCAAGACGTCCAGATCGGCGGCAGCATGGGCGGGCTCTTGGGTTTCGACTTGCGGCTCCGAGTGGCCTTCGATGGATTCAAAGAGGACGATTTTCCCGCGTCGGCACTGGTCGTAAAATAGGTTGCGGATGGTCGTGTAGAGCAGGCTGCGATTTTTGACTCCGCCGTAGCGGTGTTGGCATTTGATCCAGGCTTGTTGCGCAAGATCTTCGGCGTCGTAATGATGATGGCAAAGCGACAAGGCAAAGCGGTAGCCTGCCTGAACCAGGGCTTGGGGGGTGTCGTCTGCTGTGTCCGATTCCATCATGCCGGGCTGTTGTAGGGATGGTGGTTGCCTCACCTCCCTCTTGAGCAAACGATTGGTGCAGTCGATTGATTGCACCCTGCGCCAGGTTGCCTTCGACTCGCTGCTCTCAGTGACTCTACGGCGTGGGAAGAGGATCAACCACAGGACTTAAAGGAGAGGTTTGCGTTCGGCTTCGAGTTTGGCTTTGGGCAGATAGCCGACGTGGTTACTGAGGATGCGGCCCTCGCGGTCGATGAGAAAGGAGGTGGGAATGCCTTTCATGCCGCCGAAGGCGCGAACGACTTCCTCGGTTCCCATCAGGCTGATGTCGTTAATTTTTAGTTTCCATTAGGGTGCCGCAACTTTTTCGGTGGCTGAAGCGGGTTCAGGGGCCTGGGCACCTTGGATCAAGGGGGGGAGATCGATGGCCACACATGCGCCGCAGGAGCCGGTGGTTTTCGAAATGAGGAAGTAGGCACCTAGCCCACCGACCATCAGCAACGGCATCACCGGCTTTTTTAGGAAGGCAAACAGGGCGGTTTTCATGTTGTGAGAGAAGGGGTTCAGTTAGCGATCAGGTTCCAAATCCATGTTCCGAGTGTCCACAGACCCCAACCGCCAAGCATCAGGCCCGCCAGGATAGTGCCAGGGCAGATGCCAGTTGAGCAGCCGCAGTCCTTGTTCTCCGAGGAGCTGGTGTCGGTTTCGTTTTCGAGATTTATATCTTCCGTGTGAAGGGGTTTCATGGTTGCCATTCTCGGGCAGTCAATTTTTGGTTTTATGCTGCGTGAGGGTGCGTCAGATTAGCCGCTGCAAGGTTTCCTCGGTGAGGTTAGTTCCCGTGAGCAGGAATGTGCGCCCGGCTGCCGACCAGATGGCGGCGACGGTCTGACCCTGCCGCTGGATGATGGGTAAATCCCCCGGTGGATTGGAAAGGACTCCATCATCGACGACAAAGAGGTGAACCAACTGACGATTGTCCGCCATGAAGCAGAGCAGGGAGATCTTCGCACCGTTGATGACAAAGCTTTGGCATCCCACACCTGCGAGGTTTTGGAGGGAGGCTGGCAAAGGAAAGTCGTGAGGCGCACCTTGTGCTGCTAGCCATTCGCGCAGATCCTGGGTGTTCGCTGCCATCTTGCCGAGGGTAAGTTTGTCGGCATCATTCATGTCATGAATCGCGTCAACAAACTGGAGTGTGCTCATGTTGGGTGACACCGAGGGGCCGGATTTCCAAAGCAGCCCGATTCCCAGCAGCAAAACCAGCGAGGCGGCGATGGCGACCCACGAGCTGGGGAACTTCGCACGACGCGCCGCTGGAGGGGGGACTTTCATTTGAACGACCTTGCGGTGGAGCAAGACCGAGTCGCGCAGTGGTGGGGGGGCGTTGATGGTTTGCAGGGCGGAATGCAAGGTTTGATCGAAGCGTCGTTGGTCGGCAAACCAACGGCTTAATTCAGGATCGTGGCGCACTTGGTCGAGTGCTTCCGCGAAGAACGGATCCGTGGCATCCTTCCCGGTCGGTCGGTAGATGCTCAAGATCAGTTTGGCTTGCTGGTTATCCACAGATGGCTTTCTGATCAGGTGAGTCAAAGGGGATGACCTTGATTTCAGCACCGGGCTGTTCCTCCATCCGAGATCGAAGCGTCTGTTTCGCGCGGGAGAGGCGCGACATGACAGTGCCGATGGGAATGTCCAGAATTTCCGCAATTTCTTTGTAGCTGTGTTGGTTTAGGTAAAAAAGTGTGAGAACGGTGCGTTGGCTTTCATCCAGCCTGACGAGGATTTCCAGCATCTCATGTTGTTCGGTCTCGCGGGGGGCGGAGGCATTGGTGCTTTCCTCTGGCACGGTGCATTCTTCCGCGTCGAGGGAGATGGCGCGTTTGGCTTTGCGATAGGCCGCAGTAAACTCACGGTAGAGCGTGGTAAAAAGCCACTGTTTCGCTTTGGCGGCGTCGCGAATCTGTGAGCCTTTTTCGGCAAAGACGCCATAGGTTTGCTGCACCAAATCGCAGGCGTCATCCGGATTGCGGGTTAGGCTGAGCCCAAATCGGTAGAGATCGGTGTAGTATCGATCTACGACGGTTTGGAAAAATGCATCGTCCATGTGATTGATGGGAGGTTCGAAGGGATGCTTTTATTCCAAGTTGGGGGGAAACTACGGCTTCCACAGCTTCGTGTCTGGATAGAAAGCCTGCCAGGCAAACCAGAAGGCCATCACCGAGGGCACGGCTGTTTCCTGATCCTTGAACACAAGCGGGTGGCGGGCGGCGGCATTCCACAGAACCTGAATGCGCTGCCCGCCCACCTCATCGGCCAGCGGTTTGCCATCGGGCAGCTGATCCACTGGATAAGCCTTGGCCTCTCCGTTGATTCTTACCCCGACCACCCACTCTTTGTTAGCAAGTTCGCGACGTGTCTGCGGCACCGGAAACATCGTTTCCTGCGAGGAAAAGTAAGAGGCATAGGCCTCGCCCCCGTAATCGCGGGTGTGTCCTGTCTCGGGAGACAACACCTTTCCCTGCGGATACTTCCCTCTCCAAGCCTTCCAAGTCATATGCTCACTCGGGAGCCAGACTAGCTTTTTTCCAACATCCGGCCCGCTCACCGCCTGCATGCCGAGTTGCGACCAGAGTGATTTTGTCTCTCGATCATACATCAGCACGTCGCTCTGATAGAGTAGACCCGAAACCCCAAAGCTACGCCGTTTTCCATTGATAGTTGAATCAAACACCATCGACGTGCCGCAAAGCGGACAGTAAGTGACCGCCACCGCCTGATCTCCGAACTGATCATTGACAATCTCGTGCCAAACAAGAATGCGCAAGGGATAGGCCCGCACGTCACCCTTGGAGCTTACCCCCACGACCAAATCTTCGTCCCGCAGGAAATCGACTTGATCTGCCGGCACAAACTTCGGGTTATCGATCGAAGGAATACCATCACGCGGAGGCCCTCCCCGAAGAATGCGATCAGTCGGGATGCTGGCATGGGAAACGTCAAAACCGTTGAATGCCCGCTGCGCTTGCAGGGCATTCGGGATGACGAGGATTGTTAAAAGATAAACAGCAAAATAGGGAGAAAAAGAAAAAGGTTTCCGAATCGGATGATTCCTCATGTTACATGGCATGAGGGCGGGGAGATAAAATTTATTCCAATATGTCGCAACAAGAAGTCTGGAAGGTTCTGGTTATCGCGTTTCAGAAAGCCATGGCGGCGCGTAGGCCGAGGACCACCGCTGTTCCAAAATCGGTGGTTCCGCTCCGAAGAATGGTAGCTTGTAATTTAAAGCCACTTCGCCGATCCAAAACCAGCCCTCGCGCCCGCTTAAATCCCACTCAAAGCCGTGATTATTTTCTTCCTGGGAGAATGGGTTGCCTTGGAAGATGCCTGTTTGCAGCCGGACCCAATCGGTGGGGGCAAGCGCGAGACGGAGTCCGGGCACGCCCATGGGGTAAGCCGGACCGCCTTCCGGCAGGCTTTCTGACATGAAAGCGGGCCAGCCGAGCGTGCCGTTGATGAAAAGACTGCCCGTTTCGGAAATGACGAATTCGGAATCGGAACTGAGTTGGCCAACTCGAAGGGAGATCCGATCGTCCCAGAGATTTTGTTGAAACCAGAGTTCGAAGGAACGGAGGGTGTTGTAGCCGGCGATGTTACTGATGGTAAAGAGGTTGCCGACCAATTCCCCCGAAGCGTCCTGACCGCTGATCCAGAGCCAAGTCGAATGGAAACTTGCGCCTTGCCACCCGATGAGTTGTTCCAAATCGAGATCGATGCCGAAATCGAGCAGCCCGGTGTAAACGACGCCGGTCTTGATCCCGCCGGTGGTGTTGCCCCAGACCTCTGCCGTGTATCCGGCGAACGGCACAACTCCGCGGGCGGCCCACGACTCGCGGACGCCCCCCCAATCTCCAGTGAGCCTGTGTTCCGTGGTGATGGGACTTAGGAGGGTATGGTCAATGAGCGGCACTTCGGCGCACAAGGGAGGTGTCGCGATTGACAGAATCAGACCGACTGAAAAGAGGGTGGTTTGCATGGCGAGGCTGTTGTTAAACAAACAAAAGTTTGTTACAACAAAATTAAGTAAAAATTTTTATGCGTCATAGCGATTGCAAAAACTGGAGTAACGCAGCCCGCTCTTCCTGACTCAGGGCTTGAAACGCGTCCCGGCTCGCCTCGGCTTCGCCGCCATGCCAGAGGATGGCTTCTTCTAAATTACGCGCGCGACCGTCATGCAAAAAGCGGGTGTGACCGTTCACCGATTCCACCAAGCCGATCCCCCAAAGCGGGGGCGTCCGCCATTCGCGACCCGCTTCGGCATCGCCGCCAAAATGATCCGCCAACGCCTCCCCCATGTCGTGCAGCAACAAATCCGTGTAAGGCTGGATCGTTTGATGGCGTAAGGCGGTGATGGGATGATCGTCGCCTGTCTGCACCTCGGGCAAATGACAGGCGGCACAGCCGACCTCGCGGAAATGGGCGGCTCCTGCTTGCACGACGGGATCGTCGGGCTTTCTTCGGGCCGGGACGGCCAGGGTGCTGGTATAAAAGACTAACGCGTCAAAGAGAGAATCTTCCACCTCCGGTTTTCCTCCATTTGGGAGGTGAGCCACGGCTTGGTGCGCCGCTCCTTCAGGCGGTTCGGGATGGAGCCGGTTGGTGAGCCCCATGTCTTCGGCAAAGGCGTTGGCGCTTTGGTGTGCGACCGATACCGCCTCGCTTTTCCAACCGAACCGGCCCGGACGAAGCTGACCGCTTTCCGGGTCGTGCCGCATCGGCAGGCGACCGGAAATTCCGTCGCCATCCGTGTCATCAGGATCGGCGTGTTGACGCAGGGCGGACACTGGGATGGCTTCTAGGAGCCCCATCCCGATCACGGCGGGCGCAATCCGGGGGGAGAGCACCCATTCTTCTTCGAGGCGTTCGCCATCCGGCTTCTTCAAAAAATAAGACGGTCGCTCCAACTCAAAGTCCGTCCCGTCGGGATATTGGCCGCTGATTTTCTCCCATTCCATGCCGATTGCGGCCTCCGGTTCCGCGCCGGAGATCGCTCGGTCCTGAATCTGTCCTCCAAACTGGGGGTGCGGGGCGCTCCCAAAGGCTTCGCCTTCCTCCGGTACAGCCACACGCAGCAGCAAGCCGACTCGGGTCAAATCGTCGGCGGTGGGCGGGGCTGCCCGACCATCTTTGAAGTGGCAGGCGGAACAGGATGGCGCATTCAAGTGAGGCCCTAGTCCGTCTCGCGCCGTGGTGGAGGCGGGGGCGCTCACCCAGTTTTGATTGAAGAATGAATTGCCGACAGCGAAACGCCCCCGTTCTTCGTGAGAAAGATTTCGAGCGGACCGGGCGAAGGCATTGCGCCCGGTCTCAAAGACGGTGGTCGCTCCGCCTGAGAGCGTCTCTGGGTCGGGGGCACCTGTGGCCGGGCTGGTTTCGACCCGAGCCGCCAGGAGGAGAAGACCTAGCATCAGAGGGATCGAGTGCTTACCCCGATGATTCATAAAAGCAGGGAGGCGTGGTATGAAACAGAGGGCTTTATTCTTCGATGTTAATGACAAGATCGTAGTGGGCACCGGTTTGAACGACAACCGTGGCGAGCTGGCGGAGTTGCTCAATAGCTTCCACCACGGACTGGCGGGCTGGGTCAGATTCCTCTGCGACAATCACCTGATCGAAGGGCGACGGTATCGCCTCGGCGAGGGTCACAGCATCGTTTGATGATTTCTGCAGTGCTTCAGCCAATGCAGAGCCATCTTCATTCAGCAACCAGGCGATCCCTTTGCCGTTGCCGATTTCTTTTCCTCCGACGGAACGGTAAACGCCTTCCACTACATTGAGAATCCCTCGCGCATTCTCGATAATATCCACATGGGTATTGTCGCTAAAGCAAGAGTGCTCATCTTCCTGGGCGCGCGAAGCCAGGGCGACAAACATGCGTTCACCCGCTAGTTCGAATCCCGCCAGCAGTCCCATGCCCGTGAGGATTTTCTGCAACGCCTCGACGGGGGGTTGAGCGAGGAAAGTGGCTCGGTAGTTGTCCGATTGATCGGGTGCCCAGGCGGCGTTGACTTGTTCGAGGTGTTCGATTAGCAAAGCTGTCACCGCACGGAGGTAAGTGGCCCGTCGCTCGGCATGCGGAGCGGTGGTGTAATCAGTGTGCGGACGATTGCCGGGGCCGTCCGAGGAGAGATCTTGGCCCCAGAGAAGAAATTCGATGGCATGATAGCCGGTGCTGATATTGGTTTCCCCCTCTTTTTCGTTCAGTTCGACTAGCAGCACAGCGGTGAGATCGGGAAAATCGGTTGGATTTTGAATGATGCCCGCTTCGGCCTGGCCTTCGACATAGTCCAAATAGGCTTCGTCCATCGGCCAAGCATTCAGGAGTCCTTCAGGGCCATCTGCGCCATCGATTGGCCCGTCGTAGAAACGAAAGACCTCGCTTTGGCCGTAGGGCACCCGGGCTGCGAGCCAGGCTTCCCGTGCGGTCGCCAGGGTGGCGGGGGAGGGGGAGGCTAAAAAATCGTCCACCGCTTTTTGAAGCCGCTTTGCCGTGGTGAGGCAATCGTTGTAAACGGCGGCGGCAATCTCGGCATAGTTTTCGGCGACCAGGCTGGCGGGATCATTTTCCCCGGAGCCACGGCAGGGGGCGGTGGTGAGAGAGAAAGCGACGGAGGAGGCCGCGATGAGAGGAAGGAAGCGCATCTTGTGGGTTTAGCAGGGTAAAAGCGGGGGCGCTTCTGGTGCGATGAACAAAACTAGCGATGAAATGCCGTGCGTGGTCACGCGCCCACCGCTTGGCGGGCCTCTTCGGCGAGGGGGGTGGATAGGTAGCGTTCGCCGGTCGAGCAACCGATGGTGACGATTAATTTGCCGCGATTCTCCGGACGTTTTGCCACCTGGATAGCCGCATGCACGTTGGCCCCACTGCTGATCCCGACGAGCAAACCTTCCTCCTTGGCGAGGCGGCGGGCCATCGCGAAAGCGTCGTCATTCGACACCTTGATCACCTCGTCCACGATAGCGAGATGCAGATTGTTCGGGACAAAGCCAGCACCGGTGCCTTGAATTTTGTGAGGGGCAGGTTGAAGGGGTTCCCCGGCAAGCGTTTGAGAAATCACCGGGGAGGTCTCCGGTTCCATGGCGATGGCTTGGAAAGTCGGTTTCCGCGCTTTGATCACCTCGGCAACCCCGGTGATCGTGCCGCCTGTGCCGACGCCGGCCACTAAAATATCGACGCCGCCATCGGTGTCCGACCAGATTTCTTCGGCGGTCGTTTTGCGATGGATTTCGGGGTTGGCCTCGTTGTTAAACTGCTGGGGCATCCAGGCTCCTGGGGTGTTGGCTACGATTTCTTCCGCTTTGGCGATCGCCCCTTTCATCCCTTCCGGCCCGGGGGTCAGGACCAAGTCGGCTCCGAGCATGGCCAGGAGGGTCCGGCGCTCCATCGACATGGTTTCGGGCATGGTCAACGTCAGTTTGTAACCTTTGGCGGCCGCGACGAAGGCAAGGGCGATCCCGGTATTGCCGCTGGTCGGTTCGACGATTCGGGTGCCGGGTTTCAGCACCCCTTCTTTTTCGGCGGTTTCGATCATGGCCATGCCGATTCGGTCTTTCACGCTGCCGAGCGGATTAAAAAATTCGCACTTTAACGCAATGGTGGCGTCCAGGCCGGCGGTGACTTTATTCAGTTTGACGAGTGGGGTGCGGCCCACGGTTTCGACGATGTTTTGATAGATTTTGCCCATGGGATAAGAGGATAGGAGGATAAGAGGATTTGGGGTGGACGGCGATCACAGCCCCGATTGGGTTCGACTGCAATCCTGGAATTGGATGGGTGGCCGACTAATTTCCGCAGTTCCCCCCAAGCCGGGCTTGCGGGCGGCTTCGGTTCCCTCCAACATAGTGGCATGTCCGATCTCATCACCCCGGCGGAATTGAAAACATGGCTCAAAAAAGTCCCGGAATGGGAAGTCGAAGAAAAGGCCATCACGCGCACCTTCGAGTTTGAGGACTTCACGGTCGCGATGGATTTTGTGAATGCGGTGGCGGAAATCGCCGAAGAACTCGATCACCATCCGGACATCGATATTCGGTGGAACAAGGTCCGTTTGGCCCTTTCCACCCATTCGAAGGGCGGGTTGACCTTGTTTGATTTCGAAACGGCCGAGCGGATCGACACCTTGGAGGATTAAGCCGCGTGTCGGCTCCTTCGCCAGAACCGCCGCGATCCCCTGGCCCCGCCCGGGTGGTGGGGCTATTTTTGATCATGGGCGGGATGGTCGTGGCTGTGCAGTGGCTGATTCACATCCGATTCACCCCGCCGCCGCCTCCGGAGTTACCGGCTTGGTATGTTGAATGGGTTTACGCGCCTTGAGCGGTCGTTGTTTCAGGATGGAAATAAGTCCGGCCCAGCTGATCGAACGGAAGCGTGAAGGCCAGGCCCTCACCCCCGCTGAAATTAAGGCGTTGGTGGCAGGGTTCATGCGGGGCGAAGTCTTGGATGCGCAAATGAGTGCCCTGGCCATGGCGGTCTATTTTCAAGGGATGCAACCTGGCGAAACCGCCGCCCTCACCCGTGCCCTGCGGGAGAGCGGCGAAAGCTGGACCTGGCCGAAGGAGACCCCACTCAAGGTAGATAAGCATTCCACCGGCGGCGTGGGGGACAAGGTGTCGTTGGTTTTAGCCCCGCTCCTGGCCTGCACAGGGGTTTGGGTGCCGATGATTTCCGGGCGGGGACTTGGCATCACGGGCGGCACCCTGGACAAGTTGGAGGCGATTCCAGGGTATGACATCCGATTGGATCACGCGGGAGCCCTGCGTTGTCTCGAAGGTCAGGGAGCCTTTATTGCCGGTCAAAGCGACCGCTTTTGCCCGGCCGACCGCAAGCTTTACGCCCTGCGCGATGTGACCGGGACCACGGCGGCACCGGCCTTGATTGTGGCGAGTATCATGTCGAAAAAGCTCGCTGAAGGTCTCGACCGGCTCGTGCTGGATGTGAAGTTTGGCAGCGGCGCGTTCATGCCGGATGAAGCGGCGGCTCGGCAGTTGGCGGAGGCCTTGGTGGAAACGGGTCGGCGTCACGGGGTGGAGACGCGATATCTCCTGACCTCCATGGGAGAGCCACTCGGTCGGACGGTGGGCAACGCCTTAGAGGTCGCCGAGGCGGTGGAAACCTTGCAGGGGGGTGGCCCTGCTGATTTGGTCGATCTCGTGCTCAGGTTGGCCGAGCTGGCGGCTCCCTGCGGGCGGGCGGAGTTGGCTCGGATTCTTAGCTCGGGAGCCGCCTGGGAACGCTGGCAGGCGATGGTCGAAGCGCAAGGCGGAGATCTTCGGGCATTGGAAAGGCTGACCCGGCACCATGCCGCCCCCGTCATTCGCCCCTGGACGGCTCCTCATAGCGGGCGTGTCCAGTTGGTGGATGCCGGCCATTTAGCCCGCGCTTGTATGCGCTTGGGGGCCGGACGCAACCGGCCTGCTGACCCGATCGATTACGCGGTCGGTCTCTCGGCGATCTGTAAATGTGGAGAAGAGGTGACGAAAGGCGAACCGCTCTTTATGGTGCATGCTCGCCGCCCGGAAGATGTCGATGCCGTGGCTCCCTTGCTGGATGACGCTGTCGAATGGATGTGAATTTTGCTCCTGTGATGTCTGCTTATTATCTCAATGATCTGAGTCCGTTCCTGATTGAGTTTGGGAATGGAATGGGGTTGCGATGGTATGGCCTTGCCTATCTCGCTGCTTTTTTGGCCGGTTGGTGGCTCTATCGGCATCTGGCTCAGCGTGGCTATTCCGATCTTCGACCGGATCAGGTGGGTGACTTTATTTTTTCGAGCGCCATTTTCGGGGTGCTGCTCGGGGGGAGGCTCGGGTATGTCCTGTTCTATCGCCCCGATATTCTCACCCACGATCCGCTCGGGATTTTTAAGGTTTGGGAGGGAGGAATGGCCAGTCATGGAGGGATTCTCGGGTTGTTTGTCTTCACTTGGATCTACAGCCGGTGGAAAAAAATTTCGTGGCTGAATCTTGGTGACAATCTTTGTGTGGTCGCTCCGGTGGGGATCTTTTTCGGGCGGTGCGCCAATTTCATCAACGGGGAGCTTTATGGTCGGGTCGCTGCTGTTCCCTGGGCCGTCCTTTTTCCGCGTGAACTGCCGCAAGTCGATGATCGGGTGCTCGCGATCATGCGGGAGGACCTCGAAGTGCGGGCCGCCATCGCGGCCGAGCTGACACCTCGTCATCCGTCGCAACTGTATGAAGCCTTTGCCGAAGGGATCCTGCTTTTCGCCGCTCTCTGGCTGATGCGCACCCGGTTGCGGATGAGGGACGGGGCATTGACCGGCTGGTTTTTTATTCTCTACGCCGTGGGCCGTATTGTGACGGAATGCTTTCGGGAACCGGATGCCGGGCTGATTCTCGGCCTGTCGCGCGGGCAATTTTACTCCCTGTTTTTGATCGTGATCGGCCTGGTTTTTCTTCTGTATGCGCGTCGGCATGGACGGAGCCGGGAGCCGCACGGCCAGTCGGGGGGGTAAACCCGGGGGCGTGAAACCGGCTGTTTTTGCTTTTGGGCTCCGGGCTGGTCAAAGTCGTCGAAATCTCCAATTATCGCGCCATGATGTGGCAATTGACGATGACGGTCGGGTTCCTGCTCTTGGAGATCGCAGCGATCGCTTCGGCTTGTCACGCGTTGTTTAAAACCCGCACCGCGCAGGGAACCATCGCCTGGGTGCTGGCCCTGGTCGGATTTCCCGTTGTTGCTGTCCCGATCTATTGGTTCTTTGGCGTGCGACGGTATGATTCTTACGCTGCCAGTTTGCGGGAAGGCATGGCGACGCATGCGAGAGAAATCCGGGAGGTTTTTTCCATTTTCGAAGCGTATCGGCCACCGGAGGATGACGTCCGGCTCCCGCTCCGATTGCGGGACGCGGAGGGAATTGCCGATTCCCCGTTTTTGCGAGGGAACCGATTGCAGCTTCTCGTGGACGGGGAGGCGACTTTCGAGGCGATTTTCGCGGGGATCCGAGCGGCGAAGGAGACGGTGTTTGTGCAGTTTTACATTGTGCATGACGACGAGCTTGGGCGTCGATTGGCTGAGATTCTGGAGGAAAAGGCGAGGGAAGGGCTTCGCGTGCTCTTTCTTTATGACGGCTGGGGGAGCAAAGATTTGCCGGAAACCTATTTGGGGCGGTTGCGAGTCGCTGGGGTGCAAGTGGCGGTCTTTGATCGTCCGAAAGATTTGCGAGATCGGTGGCAATTAAATTTTCGGAATCACCGGAAAATCGTCGTGGTTGACAGCCAGGTCGCTTTTGTGGGGGGGCACAATGTGGGGGTGGAATATTTGGGACGCGATCCGAAGTTCGGGCATTGGCGGGACACGCACGTGCGGGTTGAAGGGCCGGCTACGTTGCCGATCGCCATTACCTTTGCGACGGACTGGCATTTCGCCACTCGACAATTGGCTCCGATCCGGTTGGGGGCGACGCGGGAGCAGGCTGGTGGGGCTCCCGTATTGACGGCGGCCACTGGGGCAGCGGATCCGGTCGAACGGTGCACGTTGTTTTTCCTGCATCTGATCACCACGGCCCAGAAGCGACTCTGGATTGCCAGTCCTTATTTTGTGCCGGACACCGGAATATTAAACGCCTTGCAGCTGGCGGCTTTGCGCGGTGTCGACGTGCGGATTTTGCTACCGCTCAAGCCAGATCACAAGCTCGTCTGGCTCGCTTCGTTTACTTATTTGGAAGAGTTGGACATGCCCAATATTCGCATCATGCGGTATCGGGACGGCTTTCTGCACCAGAAAGTGGTCTTGGTGGATGACGATCTGGCCTCGGTCGGGACAGCGAATTTTGACAATCGTTCTTTTCGCCTCAATTTCGAGATTACCCTGGCGGTGGCAGACCCGGGATTTGTGAAAGAGGTGGAAAAGATGTTGGAAGCGGACTTTGCCCGATCACAACCAGCCGAAGCGAGTGAGTATGATACGAAGCCGCTTTGGTTTCGCCTTTCGGCGAAGGCAGCCCGTTTGTTGGGGCCGATTTTGTGAGGGGAAGATGGACGGCTTCCTCCCTTAGGGAGTCACAATCTCTTCGATTTTCTTTCCGGCGTCTTGGAGGGTTTGATCGGCTTTTTCCCCGGCCTCCTTCAAGGCTTCCCCGGCCTCTTTCGCTTTCTCCTCTGCTTTTTCCCCGGCTCGTTCGGTCGTTTCCTTTGCTGATTCCATTGCTGATTCGGCGGCCTCCTTCGCTTTTTCGGTGGTCGACTCAGCTGATTCGCGGACGGAATCTTTGGCGCTCTCCAATCCGG
>CAZSPO010000047.1:0-13693 GCA_964608775.1 uncultured Chthoniobacterales bacterium
GAGGGCTTATCGATCTGATCGGAACTGCTCAACCAGCTCGATCTTGGAAGGTCTGTGCCCCAATTTGGCGGAATGGTTTAATGGCCCACTATGTTCCTGCGCTCCAAAACCCGACGCAAAGATGGGAAAGAACACGTTTACTGGAGTATCGTTGAAAGTCGACGCGTCTTTGGCGGCGGACTTTGTGCCGACGCAGGCTTGGAAAATGGGAGCTAACGGTTCAGGGGAAATAATCGTCTGTTTCATCTACCTAATCCATGGGAGTAACAAAGGCTCACGCGCCAAAAATTTTCAACAACAGCCAGCTTTCGCACGCAGTGCTCCCATAAAATTGCTTTTCATGCCCCAGTTGCACTTGGTAAATGTCCTTTCATGATCCATGAAGTAGAGCTGGACGAAAAAGCAGTGATCAGAAGTGCCCGCGAGTATGTGGCCTCCCGATGCCACGAAGCGGGAGTTCGCCATTTGATTCAGCGAATCCGGGTTCCCATTCGTGAAATTTCCGATTTTACAGCGCCGTTTGGGTGGAGCTTGGAATCGATAGGCTCATGGCATGGAATTGAACCGGAGCCAAGTGTCTGTGCCGTCCTGCGTCGCAAAATGCCGGCAAAACCCGGCCCCAAGACAATCCTGCCTCTTGCAGCAGAAATCATGGGCCGCCATATCCCTTCACAGATCACGCTGACGTGGCTTGCGAAAGATTTGTGGGTTTCGTCCGGAAGTATCGAAAATTGGTTGATCGAGGCAGGCTTGTGCGAACGAGATCGTCATCGATTGAAACCTGCCAAACCGAAATTTGCCGGAGGCCTCATTTTCTGGATGCAAGCCAGAGATATGGACAGGCTTCACGCCAAACCACCGGAGTCCCGCGAAAGAGAATCATTCCCTGCTGAAGATGCCCCCTGATTGCCATGAGCGAACAATTCAAAATCATCGATCTCACCAGTTCCAAACTTGAAACCGAACTCAACCAACTCGGGATTGAAGGATGGAAAGCGGTCAATTGCTGGCCGCTGACCGAGGGGATGACCCGATGCGTGCTGAATCGGACGCTCGAATATTGGTGCTCTCAGACCAAGAAGTTCGAACCGACCCGCAGCCTCCATCTACTTGATCTGCAGGTTGCCTTGGCCCGATGTCTGGAGCATCGAACGACGCCCGGCAAAAATCCATGCATCCGATTGTCGGACTTGGGCAAGGAATTTGGGGCTGAATCAGATGCGGTATTTGAAAGACTGAAGCACGCAGGGTTGAAAGAATCGTCCAAGCTGACGGATGCCCATTCTGCGTTTTTGAATGATTATCTTATTATCGTCTCCAATGCCCCGGACAAAAATGGAACCCATTGGCTCAACCTGAAGCGGATTCACAAATCCGAGGAGAACAAGAAGGAAACGAAGTCATCTGCCGGAGAAACTCCTGAGCCAGTCACACCCCGGCAGCCTGCACCTGCGACGGCGTCCGAACTCGATTTGGAGGCTTTGATTCTGCGGTGTCAGCAAGAGCTCCCTAAAGAACCGGGTTGGCCACACAGCATAGCTCTCTCTGCTTTGGGCAAAGAATCGGGACTCAAAGGCAGTGAAATCCTCGATTTCCTGGTAAGCAACGGCATTCTGGAAAAACCGATCGATCCCAAGAAACCCTACGTGACCGTGGGGAAACACTTTGTAAAAATCAAACAAAGCGGAAAGGGAATTTATTTCCAAGTTCTTCCGCCCAAAGCTCGGAAATCCAAGTAGCCGGGCAACGCATCAGGTTGAGCGAGCGCAAACGCCATCTTGATCGTGAAAATGGCACCAACCAAAAATATTTGGCGAGGACACTCCTGCCGCAGCCATGGATTGGCATGACAACCACGCTTCAATCCACCGTAAGCGTCACACCAAGCACCACTATCCGCCGATATAACCGTCGCCCCAACTTCGGCGATGACAAACCTGTTATGGACTTGAGAGAGAGATGAAGGAGAAGAGATAAGATTGATGGTGTAAGCCCAGGCATCTTGCCAAGAATCGTGAAGGAGGGGCTGCTCATTACTACCGAAAGGGCGTGGAAGCAAAGTTTCCCAATCCTCACAGGACTGCGGGATCGGTTGTCCGAAAGGTAAGTTTAATTTTTCGGGGCTAATCTCATTTGTGAAGATTTCGATGAAGCAACAATGTTCTTTTTGGAAGTTGGAAATAGAGAGGATTTTGGAGCGAAAAAATGGCGCGAATGGGGACCCGGCACCCATGGAATGGTATGAAACCCCCATCCCCCATTCCCTCCATCGCATTCTCGAAAGTTTCGTTGGCTGAGCTTTTGGTTCGGGCCGTGGACCAGTTGGACTCCGCCGCGTTTCACGCGGTCCTTTCGCGGACGCGGTCGATTGACGTGCCCACGCCCGACGGCAGAACTCCTTACACGGCTGTGTTGGATGCCCTACAAGAATGCTTAAGGGACCGGAGTGCTACGCGGCGCATGGACATCTTGCTGGACATGGCCAGATCTCTCAAGGCTCTCGGAGCTCAGGATTTTCGTCGGATTTTGGGCGCAGCCAGCACCGGGGATTTGCCAGAGGTAAAGAGGTTGATTCAATCCGGCGTGCCGGTGAACTTTTCTGTGGTTTCTTCCGGAACAGCTCTCGACGCCGCCATTAATGGAGGGCACACCGAGACGGTCGCTTTCCTTCGCTCCACAGGAGGTGTTGACCTGTTGCCTTCTTCAGGGGCGGTGTTGAATTTTATGAATGAGTTTAAAAAGCTGGCCGCTGTTGACTGCGATCTAGCGTCTCAGATCTTACAGGAGAGCACGAAAATAGAGATGACCGACGCAGATCCAAACCCATTTCTTATCCAAATCTTAAAACGTGCGCGGGGGGTCTGTCATCACTGTCAAACTATTAAATCTGGCCTCTTTGCCGACATTTGGGATAGGTATCTTCTTAACTTGAAGCAAGTGGAATATAGGCAGAATCTAATTTCTGTCATGACAAGCTTAATGAACGAAGCGAACCAAAAACGCAGGATTCTTAAATCTCAAGCATCGTATACGCCTGTTGCGCTAACCCAATCTCATCGTTCATTGCACCGTTCTCCACGAGCGGAGGTGGAATCTTCTTGGCATGGGAAAATCCCTTTGTCCATGGCTATTGAGGCCGGGGATAGCGAGTGGGCCCGCCGGCTTGTGCAAGATGGTTCCGATCCGAAAAAATTGTGCCTGCAGCGCTTGGAATTTGAGTGTGCCGAAGAGACCAGCATTTGCTCAATCTACCTGGCGTCGCCAGTTCACGTCGCGGTCAAGAGACGTGATATGGGTATGCTTGTAGCTATGGTCAAGTGGAGCAGGCCGAAGAAAGGTTTTTGGGGCAGTTTGATGAAGTCCGCCATACGCTTCTTTGGATTGCCAGGCGGACGCACGTCAGATGCCGACACGGTGTCTGCCGAATTTCAAGGGATCGCGGATGTCCGCCAGATGGTTTTCAGCTGGCAGATTCCCACATCCACTTTGGAGTTGGAGCGTTCGGTTGAGCGGATCATGCATGGCTGGAAGCGTCTTGGAGTGGAGCCCGCAAATTTGGTCGAAAAGAGAAAATTGATCGGCAAAGCGCCCAATGTTTTGATCGACGTTTTGAATCCTCTGGTAGGACTGGCTCTGCGCAGTCCTCGCAGCCTTGCGCGAGCAGTGCCCCAAGGAAGTTGGTCGTCGGGAAAGAGCATTCTGGAGGAAATCTGGGACACCCCATGCGCGCGGCATTTGAGCGTTCTCTTTGAGACGGGATTGCCCCTTTCCAAGCGGAAACTCATCGGAGCATTGGGTGATGATCTTGCCGCACTTGCAGAACGGATTGAAGTCTTCGCAGCCGGAGAATTTGACACCAGGGAGGATTTTGATGAACCGCTGAAGGAATTGAGAAAGCAACTTTCAGGCCTCTGCGGCAGAATTCGCGAACTGGCACCCGATTGTCCCGGAACCGAACACCTCATCAAGAATGCGGGCGTAGATAGGTCGAGGTCCATGCACAGTTGGATCAGGGCGATGCGCGGAATGCTTGACGATGCTTCCCCACGCCACCAGCAAAAGTCCTTCGGTGAACCTGCAGCGAAAATGCCCAATAAAGAAGTCCGGGAAATTGCCACGTCCCTCTCCCGTCCGTGGGTTGCAAAAATCTGTCTTCTTGTCGCCGCCTGCAAGTTGATCGCGAAATAGGGGTTCTTAACTCAACCACTCCGCTCAGGCCGTCTTGAGATCTACCAGTATCAGGTCCGTCCTTTGGATCACCGCCAGGAATTGAGCCCGGTCCGAGTTGCGCCCATGAGCCATGTGAAGGTCGCTCCCACGGGCGCTCTAGGCTCCTTGAGCTTTTTGATAGGCGGAAATCCGACCCGCACAACAGCCAGCTGAGAAAGACGGGCTGGAAGTCACCAACGCAGTCACCGTCGTGCGCCCATTCCACGGCAACGGCCAGAACGAGATCGTCAAGCAGCCCAAGGTCTATGCTTTCGACACCGGCTTTGTGAGCTTTGCCAAGGGCTGTGATCCGCTGCGTTCCGATGACCTCGGACTACTTTGGGAACATTTAGTTTTGGAACAATTCCAAGCCCGATTTACCCTCACCCCGGTTCAATACTGGCGCGAAAAACAAGGGCGAGAAGTGGATTTCATCCTCCCGCACCGTCGCGATCAAATGGATGCCACCGCACGTTTGAATAGCTCTTCGTGGAACTTGTTCAGGAATTTAGATGCCATTTTCTTAGAATCTTAAGACAGCACAAAGTATGGGAACTGCTGCTTTTTTACAAGTTCTCACGCCGCCAAAAGCCACTATGTCTTTTTCTTGTGCGGAAAGACGGCCAGCAGCTGTCTGGCACGGCTGGCTGCCAAAAAATACGCGAACTGGTCGTCGTCAGACAGTTCTTCAAAAGGCCAGGTATCGAGAAGGACGACCGCCTGGGCATCCAACCCTTTGGATTTGTGAAAAGAAGTGCATCGGATGGCATAGGGCGGCTTGGACATCTGCGGCTCCCCGACCGAGATCACTTTCTGGCCGCCCAGTTTGTGGTCGCGATTGAGGAGCGGCTCCTCCCCATCGAAAGGGCGCTGCCGTGTGAGGACCAGAATATCTCGTGGATCCACGCCAACCTCAGTAATCCATCGCTTGATACAAGCACCGGCGTTGGCCAGTGCAATGGGATAGGCATCTGCGACCTCGATGATGGGTGGTGGCCCGGGCAAATCATGGCCCACTTGGATGCGGGTGGCGAGGGGCGAAGTCATGGCACCCTCCAAAGAGCGAAGGTAAGTGGCGATGCCATCGGTGTAGCGCAGCGTCTTCAGCAGTTGCACGCGGGTGGCACCGGGGAAATGGGTGAGCAAATCATCCGGGATGAATTTGCCACCGTCGAGATCGCGGAAAGCAGGTCGCTGGGCGGCATCGTAAAAGATTCGAATCCTCGCTCTTTCGCGATCGCGAATGAGAGCGAGGTAGATCTCCCACCAAGAAACACCGTGCAAAGACCGCGTATCATGATCCTGAGCCTCATCCACCACCAGCACATCAAAACGCGGACTCACCTTCCCGGAGGTCGCGGCGTCCAACATGGCCTGTGGAACGGTCTCGGCAAAAAAGCTCTTTTTCTTGTGTCGATCCGAGGGTTCCGAAAGGGCCAGTTCGGCTTGACCAGTAATATCATTCACGAGGTCCTGCCACGACCACACCGTAATCGCTTCGGGTGTGGTTTTGGCCGTGAGTTTCGCCACGGCATGACGCGTTTCGGCTGCAAAATCGAGATTGTAACAGAGAAAAAGGACCTGTCGATCCTGCCTCGCCTCGCGGATGGCGGCCTCCATGGCCATCCAGCTTTTGCCGGAGCCGGGCCCGCCCTGCATCAGCAGCACCCGGTTCTCATCGAGCTGATCGAGCAAAGCATATTCAAGAGTCACCAGCCGCAGGAGTTGCTTCTCGGTTTGGGCTAGGCCCCGCTTTGCGGCTACCCCACCCACCGTGCCACCGTAGCAATCCAGAAAAAGGCGCCGCGCTCCTTCGGGAGATTTGCACGGGCGGGCACTGGAAAATACCTCGTTCCATTTGCCCGCCACCGAACCCCAACGATGGCCCTCATACCAGACCTGCTCCGGCTCCAAGCCGGCAGGCTTTGAATCGCTCGGCAGATTCTCCCATCCGACCAAGACGGCTTCGATGAAGGGGAGAAAATACTTGTCGCGGTCGGTTTTCCCCAATTTCGTTAGAGCCGCCAGCACAGAGGATTTCTCAACAAGGACCTGCTCCACCGGGCTGCTGCCGTCATCTCCTGCCCAACGGCCTGTGCTTGAAGTGTGGCTGATCCTTTTCTTCACCTCGATCAGGAGAAGATGGCCGTCCGGCCCAAGAACAAGAAAATCTCCCTCTCGGGTAACCCCGTCATTGTCGATGTAATAAAATCCCCATCGAATCAGATAGCTGTCTGGCAGAGATTCCAGAAGCTTGGCCACTTTGCATTCATGGTCGTTGCAGTCTTCAACCGGCTTTTCATAAATCCATTGTGCCATATCGATTAAGAACCAAACCGAAAGCGGCAGGGCAAGAAGCAAGGTCACTCATGAACAAACATTGCACTTGTTCGCTGACAGCTTGAAGCATGAGGTGCGGGTCCGATTTGCTTCAACACCACGAGCACTTTAGCAGGGACTTTCATCATCCACTGTCTTACTTTGGAAATCTGTCAAGTTGATCCCGGTTGAGGAGCCTGCCGGGTCCACACATTTCGCGGTCGGCCTCGCGCCCGGCTCGCAAGAGCAACATCCGCAAAGGACGGTTCTCTTTCCGGCCATCAAAGCCCCGGCAAACAATTTCAAAAATTTTGGCGCGGACGCGTTCGCACATCCCATGGAAAGGGAAACAACATCACCTCAATCCACCAACCAACCCAACCAACACACCACCATGGCAAGCGTCAACAAAGTCATCCTCCTCGGCAACCTCACCCGCGACCCGGAGGTGAGATACACGTCGAAAGGCCTCGCGGTCGCGGACTTCGGACTGGCCGTCAACCGCTGTTACACCTCGGATTCGGGCGAGAAGCGCGAGGAATCCACGTTCGTGGATATTCGGGTTTGGGGCAAGACTGCCGAACTCGCACGGCAGTATCTCACCAAGGGACGTCAGGTCTATATCGAGGGTCGCCTCCAATTTGAAACATGGGATGACAAGCAGACCGGCCAGAAGCGCTCAAAGCTCCGAGTCGTTGGCGAGACAATCCAATTCCTGGGTGCCAGTCAGGAAGGACAAGCAAGGCGGGTTCCATCGGCGCCGCATGGCGCGGCGGGCCGACCAACTCGCAGGGCAGCCTCACCTGCCGCCACTCTACCCGCAACGGCTGATGAAGACAAACATCCGTTTTGAAGTGCCGTCATCACGGGCAGCACTTCGGCGAGCGATAGTTATACCAGTTGACGCCTCATCCTGCGAGATGGTTTGATGCAGGTTGAATTTCGCACTAAGGTTGGTCAGGCTGCCGTTGTGGCTCCCGAACTGAGTTGGTTTGTGGCAAGTTACGCTTCTGGCAAGGGTTGACTTGGTTGCGGTTACGATGTCAGGACTAGGTTTGTTACAGGTTCAACCGTTTGACCGTTATCCAAAGCTCACGTGATTCCAAAGGCTCGCGTAGAAGCGTTCGGGGTCCAATCCCATAGGAAGACCTGAGACTCCTCCATCTCCGACCTCTACGATTTTCCACTCTCCACTTGTCAAAAGAGCGACATCGATCGTGATAAAAGGTGAGTCAAAACGTTTGGCAATGATCTCCCATCTCGGAAGCTCATCAAGTGGCGATGGATGTGATTGGTCAGGCCGCACTAGAATTTGGCCCTTCCAAAAGAAAAATCGGATCTCTTCTACAAGCGGAAGCCCCCGGATATCGCTTCCGCGTTCCACAATCGGCATAAACTCACGGATCACAACACCTCGATTAAACAGTTTGCCGCGCTCAGCGCGGAAGACTTTGAAAATCTGTTGGAATCTCTCCTCGTTAGTTTGGGCGGGAATATAGCATCCGTCCTTCCACCGAGTTTTCGCGGACTTCACCCAGTCTTTGATGATGGCTTCTCCGCTTTGAAATTGCTGGTAAAGCTGCCATGCATCGTCCACATCATCACATTCAACCCAAGCGCTGCGTGGCGCATGCCCTTCCGTTAGCGGATAGGCAAACGGAAGATAGTGTGCCTGCTCGTAGGCCTTTGGTGAAGTCTGAGGTTGGTATCCCTTCTTCGACAACCCTGCGAATAAAGTTGAATAGGCTTCTCCTGTTAGCATCCATCCACGGAGGATTAGCGGGGTCCCCGGTTCGGCGTCTGTCAGACGGCTCAATACCTGATTTACATTATCAATTCCAATCGCGTCGTGGTCATAGAATCCTGTCCCAAAGCCCACCATTTTGGCGGCATTGAATTCCAATGTGAATTCAGAATCGACTTCCCTGGGGCTGAACGGTCGCTGCGGAAACAGAATTACAGGCGTCATATTTCAATTTCAGATGAGGATGCGGCGCAACGCAAGTCCGTCTATCTTCATCATCAAACGCCTGCCTAGCCCACCTGATCAATCAAGGAAAGGACGTCTATTATTGGCGGCAGGAGCCGTGGAGGTGAATGCTGCGATTATGTCGGCACCCGCCGGATTATAAAAGTGAACAGCAGACCCTTCACGGCGGAAGACTTGTGCGGTCTGGCCCATCCCGCAGGCCGTCTTCCAGATTTCAAGCCTCTCGTCGTTTGCGATTCCGGGCAGGAACGGCAGGCGCAAGCAGCCGGATTCGAGGCTATGAGTTGGAAGGATTTTCTTAACGGAGTTCTTCGAGCGACTTCAGAAATAAACAATTGCCCAGTTAGCCGGATATCCAACCGAGCATCTCGATTTCCTCCATCAGAAGCTGAGGCGAAATGATCTTCACGCCCCGGATGGTTTTCCCGAACAGCTGGCCAAAGTGCGTCCGGTCCCCGGTCAGAAGCCAGTCGGCACGCGTGGCGATTGCGGCGGCGAGCACGGGTTGGTCTTTGGGAGGCAGGCCGACATCCGGAGCAGGGCCGCTCACTGCGGACAAAACGACGCTCTGCGCAAGTTTGGCCAGTCCAGCGCTCCATTGCGACCGCTTGGCGCGAAGGTTTCTCTCAGCCTCCTCCCAGACCCCGGGATGCGTGGTCAGGGACGGGCCAGCAATTGTGTCAACTGCTGCGACGGACTCCCTTGCTGCGCGGCGGAAAAGAGGATGTTGGCATCGAGGAAAATCCGCACGGATCGGGTTCCTTATTCCTCTCTGACCGGAAAAGCCCCGGCAATCGCCGTGTTATTCTCCGCCTCAAATTCGTCCAACCTCTCCTCGGAATAGCTCTCGAAAGGAAACACAGAAGCCGGGCGGACCAGAATGCCTTGCTCGGTGTCCTCCAGCACCACGACGCTTTCCGCCGTGAGCCCAAACTTTTCACGGAATTTCTTCGGAAGAGTGATGGTTCCCCTCGGGCTGAGATGTAATGTTGACGTCATAGGAAAAATCTGCGGATTTACGGTATTTCTGCAAGTTTGCATTTTAATCACGCCCATCCGAAGATTGAATCTCCGTGTTCCCTTGCAACTCCTCCAGGAAATCAGCCAGATGCATGGCAGCCAGGGAATCATCGAAATCAATACGCGAGCGTCCGGGATAAATGATTCGTGCCACGTCGAGATTGAGGTCGGCGCGGGCGACATGGAGTGAGCGCGCCGGGCGCGGAGCCCCTCGGCGTATTTCGCTTCGACCCCGATGCGTTTGCCTCCCGTGAGGAGAGAGCGTCAATGCGTCTCCAACATCCACTGCCATGCGGGAAGGATACGGATCGGGGACGGCACAGTCGGGAACGGAAGACGGGATTCCAGCGTGAGCAGAAGTTGTCTTGCGTGCGGATAAGAGGCCGCCGCATCTCCCAATCCCCGCACTTCCCGTGCCAGCGTTCCGGGGTCATCCACATTCGCACACACCTGGATCAGGTCTTCCTTGCCGTCACGAGTGCGGGCCAGAAAATCCACCTCGAACCCTCCAGATGTCTTGACGTAGGCGACCTCGGCTCCTCTGCGCTGGAGTTCGATGAAGACGGCTGTTTCCAGTGCATGCCCGCTGTTGGCCTTGTCGCTGCGATCAAAAACCGGGATCAGTCCGGTATCGGTGGGATACGCTTTGCGGGGATTCACCTGGCGACGCTTCTCAGAGTCGGTTGCCACTGGCACAGCTTGCAACAAGAACGCATCCTCCATGTGATCCAGAAATTCGTAAAGCGTCTCGCGCCCGGCAGCCACCCCCTGGGATTTCAAATCTGCCGCAAACTTTGTCACGCTGAAGAGCCCTGCGGGACTACCCAGCAGGCGTCGAACCATCCACCTCAACGCGGTCGGATTCGCCACCTCATGGCGCTCGATGACATCCCGCAGCAAAAGCACATCCACATAGCCCTGAATCAACTGCCGGCGTTCGGCAGTGCCCAGCCCTTGCGCCTCTGGAAACCCGCCGACCATCAGAAATTCGGCGAAATGGTGATCGAGAGCCGCCGCTTTTCGTGATGTCAGACGACCGGAGTTTTCCGGCAGCTCGTAGCCGTGATGTCGCAAGAACTCGCCAAAACCGAACGGATAAATGGCCACCTCCCACGCCCTCCCGCGCATCGAGGTCGCAATCTCACGACTGAGCAGCTTGGCCGACGAACCGGAAAGGAAAATCTCATAACCGGGAGTGTCGAGCATCCGGCGGACAAACACCTCCCAGCCTGGCACCTGCTGGATTTCATCAAGGAACAACGTCACCGGCTCATGTGCGGGGGCGGGAAACAGCCGCGCATGCGTGTCCGGGATCACATGCAGCCCGGCCGCATCCAGCCCGCCCAACCGCTCATCTTCAAAGCTAAAATAAACCAGACGCTCGGCAGAACGCCCTACCTTGATCATATCTCCCCGGATCTGGTGGAGAAAGGTGGTCTTTCCAGCCCGCCGCATCCCGATCACAGCAAGGGCCTTCCCATGAATCTCCGGCAAAACGGCATCCCGGCGCGTCAGCGCAACCGGCATCATCTCTGCCGCAGTGAGGATTTTCTCCCGGATGACTTGTTGGATTTGATCGTTAATATCGTCTGATTTAATGCTGCTTTAGCTTTCTGTAAAGTCCAAATCATCTGCCTTTTGGACCAACGGAGCAGCGCGGAGGATCAACCTAACCTCTCCCCCAGAATCCCGCCGTGCTCGGCAAAGAAAGTGGCTTTACATCGGAGACGCCAACGGCGGGCAGCATACGCGCATGAACGGCGGAGCCTGCTACCCAATCACATTCACGCCGCGCAGGCCGAAGAGCGATGCGGCGGCAAGCAGGTGCTTGTCGTTGGAGAAGATTTCCGCGTAGCCGTGTTCTGCGGCAGTTGCGAGGTGGATGGCATCGGCCGTCCGGAGGTATGACGTGGCAGGAGCCGTGGCGAACACGGTCTCGACACGGTCGAGGATGGAGTCGGTGAGAGGGTGGAGGCGAATGTCCCCGACGGCAATGTCGGCGTTGAATTGGGCAAACACAACTTGGAGCGCGGAAGGTGCGACCAATCCTTCGCGCACCTTGCGAAAGCCGATGGAGTAAAACTCCGTCCTGCCATGCAGCGAACAGACAAGCTCGTCGGCCTCAGCAGCGCAGGCGAGAACTTCCGCAGAGCCAGGCTCCCGCCAGTGGACCTTGCCGAAGTAAGTGGCATCGAAAAAAAGCGATTTCACCGGGCGTCGCGTTCTTCGGAGAGGCCAATGGGATAACTTACGCCCATCTACGCTCGTCAGAAGCCCATAAATGGGGAGCGACCACGCCGCCTCTTTTGTCCGGACCAGCCTAATCCACAAGAAAGGCTGGCAAAGCTTTATGAGCAGAAAAAACCTGCAACAGAATCTGAAAGACAATTGGCGATTGGCGGCTCTCAGTATTCCTCTTCGCGAAGCACGTCGGCTCTCTGCTCGATTGCGCAAAAGTCATTCATTTGGCCGACCACAGACGCCAACCTCTCGAGCATTCTGCGTCGATCTTCGAGATCCTGGAACTCCATGAAGAGAGCCCTTTCGAGTTGGCATTTCTCTTCGACCATGGTTGCCCAATTCTTGTTGTCGAATCGTTCCAGCAGTTCAACCTCGAAATCGGAGAGGTCGTATTCTGAGTGTTCTGCTGGTTCGATGCTGGATGCTGTTTCGGCAATGTGGGACGAAATAAAGGTTGAAGGAGCCGACGGGACGGGGACGGAATGCTCGACCTCGCTGAATCCGGCCACCACTTTTGATTCTTCGCCCGCTTTGGGGGACTTGATCAATGATACCTCTGTGAGTTCGGTACAACGGGCTTTGAGGAAATCCAAAGTTTTTTGCCCCTCCCCTTGGAAAATATACAACGAGGTTGCAAAAAACGCGGCTCCGATTTTCGATACTCTGATAGACACCACCAAGGCTCGTCGCCTTCCTGATCGATCTGGAAAATAGGCGCAGTATTTCTGTCTGTCTGTTTTCCATTCCGCTTGCGTAGGAGCATCCGCAGGCAACGGATCTGTCGAGTCGAGTAGACGGACGAGTGGTTCAAGCTCTGCAAGCATCGTGGCGGCGTATTCCGGGAAAATGGTGATACTCCGCTTGAAGGAGACCCTTCCATCGGGTTCCCTCCACCCGGACTTTACCCGGATATAGGGATTGCCATGTTTGGTGAATGCAGTTTCGGAAACAAGAAAACGTCGGGGAGAGAGGTCGAGTGTGATTTTCATGGCAGTCCTACATATGTTGCGTTTTTATCAGCTTGGCAATGCAAAGACAAGTCTACCAAGCCAGCAAAAACATCATCGCGTCATGGTGATCAAAGTCTTTTCAGGATTTGGTTCAAGCCCAAGTGCACGCACCTGAGATTCGAGGATTGATCGGACCTCCTCCAACCGCGAAATGTCATTGCTAAAGACGCGAACGTCATCCAGGCGACGACAGGAAGTGATGTCGGGTTGTTCAATCAAAAACTCGTCTAGCGGACCGAGGTAGATATTCGAAAAAAAGCGCTCGGTTGTGTTGCCGATCGGGAGACCGATCTCGCAGTGCTTGATTTCTGAACTGGCGGAGTAGTGGTAGGAATATCGCAGGAGTGACGCCAGGAGCCGGAGCATCCGCTGGGTTTCCGCATCCCCGCCGTGGCAATGCGCGCTCAGCTGCTTGACGAGCACGTCATGCCGAATTGAGGGGTAGAACGCCCGGATGTCGAACTTCAAAACATACCTGGCTCGCTGGGCATTCTGCCAGTCTTTGTAGGCTTGAGAATTTTCCCGCACTCGCCCGAGAAAAAGCGAATTCTCGCTCGAACACGATAGGAAATCGCAACCAAGGCGAGAATGCCAAAGACCGGACACGTGGGGAGCGAAACACAACACTGCATAATATCGGATGGCGAAATGCCGGATCGGCAAGATCGTGAGCCGATAGATTCGTCCGTTAGCGGCGCGCGCATCAAAGGAATCAGCCGTCTCATGCGCCAGAATGTCGGCCCAAGTGCCGACGTCAGCCAGCGACGCGACGATTTCCTCCGGCGAGGAATTCTCCGGAGGTCTGCCACGGGCATGCCACGAGTGGCGGCGGTCGTGGATTGCTCCCGCAACCGCCTGCCGAAGTCGGTCAGATTTAGGTCGACCCGCACTCACGACAACTTTC
>CAZSPO010000048.1:0-13672 GCA_964608775.1 uncultured Chthoniobacterales bacterium
GCCGTCGTCGCACAGGCAGCGGGGGTCTCCAAAGCCATGGCCAGCCGGGCGCTGCATGGAACCGGCCCGGTCGCGGCTGAAAAAAAGAATCGAATCATCGCTTGCGCCGATCGGTTGGGCTATCGAGCGGACGCCCGGCTCGCTTATCTTAGTGCACTGCGTTGGGGGCATCGTTCGTCGGGGCAGTTACAAATGGCGTGGCTCTGCGATCATTACACCGTTTCTAACCGCTCCAAGCGGGCCGCCCTGGAATCGGAGGCGGCAGAACTCGGCTACGGCTTGATCCCCTTCATCCTCGACCACGATCCACCCGTCGCCCTCGACCGGACTCTCTACCATCGGGGGATTCGGGGATTACTTATCGACCTCCATGATCACACCCTGCTGCCCCCGCTCACCTGGGAACGTTACAGCGTGATTCTCCTGGGGGACGAACAACCCGGGCTCTCCTTCCATCGCGTCTCCACCGATTGGGCCGTTGCCTTTGATGCGATTGCCGCCCGTTTTAATGGGGATGCGCCGCCCAACATCGGTATAGCCATCCGCCAATTCGCCGGGGCGGCGTTCACCCGCGAATTGCGCCGGGCCGCCTTCGGACTTCAGGCAGATTGGCCTGGACCTTGTCGCGTCCGGTCCTTCGATCCGAGCAGAGAGGATGTCATCGCCCCGTTCGTCACTTGGGTGCGGCGATTTCGATTCGAGGTGGTTGTCGTTTGCAGTAGCCCCCATGAAGAAGCCGCCGTGGAGTTGCGGGCCGGGGAGGGATTTCCACCGACCATCATTCGACTCGGAAAATCGGCTGCTGGCGTCCCCGCCATCGATTTCCAATTGGAAGAACGGGCGCGGGCGGCAGCGAGTCTTCTGCACACGGAACTCCTGCGCAACCGCTGCGGCCCCCCCCCACAGCCGATGCGCCACTTGGTTCCCCCAGTCTGGCACGCTGCGGCGCAGGGATGTTGAACCTATTCACCGATTCAAGCCCTTCCATTCGCCGCGATCGCCGTTTTACTCAGAGTCTCCCCATCCCAGATTTTGTCCTATGCTGGCCCGATTTAATGCCCGATCAACCAGAACGACAGGCAAATCCCGCTGGACACCCCCCAGCCCCCCACGCAATAGTGCGCGCCTCTTTCACGGAAACTCATGTCGACGATCGGAATTGGATTGGCCGGATTTGGAACGGTTGGAGGCGGGGTTTATAAAAACCTCGCCGCCAACCGAGAACTCATCGCGCAACGCTCCGGGGTCGACATCGAAGTGCGCCGAATCGCGGTGCGCGACCCTTCCAAACCACGGAACGTCTCCGTGCCCCACGGATTATTGACCTCCCGATGGGAAGAGGTGGTGGAAGATCCGGCGGTAGGAGTGGTGGTGGAATTGATGGGCGGGATCGACGCTTCGCGCGCTTTGTTTGAACGGGCTCTCACCCTCGGGAAACCGGTCGTCACCGGCAACAAAGCCCTGCTCGCTGAGCACGGACGGGAGCTCTTCGCCCTCGCCGCCGAAAAACAGGTCCCCATCTTTTACGAAGCCGCTGCCGCTGGGGGCATCCCGATCATTAAGGCCATGCGGGAGTCTTTCGTCGCCAATCACATCACGAGAATCACGGGGATCATCAACGGCACATCGAATTTTATTCTGACCCGTATGACCGCCCACGGCGAAAGCTACGCGGAAGCCCTTACCGAGGCGCAACGGCTCGGTTACGCCGAGTCGGACCCGACCCTCGATGTCAATGGCTGGGATGCCGGCCACAAAGCGATCATCCTTGCCTCGTTGGCTTACGGGTTCTGGGTGCCAAGCCGAGCGATTTCCGTCGAAGGCATCGAGTCCGTCAAAAGCGAGGACATCCGGTTCGCCCGCCAACTGGGGTATCATTTGAAACACCTGGCCGTCATTAAAGCCCGCAGCCGGGAGCAGATTGAGGTCCGCGTTCATCCGGCCCTGGTCCCGGCGCATCACGTCCTCGCTTCCGTGCAGGGCGTCTTTAATGCCGTCATGGTCGAGGGCGATGTCGTGGGTGAGACTCTGTTTTACGGTCGGGGAGCCGGGCAGGATCCGACCGCGAGCGCCGTCCTGGCTGACATGGTAGAAGCCGCTGACAGCCTGCGTCCTGGGGCGGCCAAACGATGCAGCGGCTTTACCCCGCACCAGTTGTATGGCTGCTGCAAACCGATCGATGAGGTGGTCTGCCCATTCTATCTCCGCCTGGATGTGGTGGACGAGCCTGGCACCCTCGCCCAGGTCGCGAGTGTCCTGGGAGCGCATGGCATCGGCATTTCCTCGGTCATCCAACCCGAGGCGCACGACGAGGCTTCCGTCCCTCTCGTCCTCATGATTCACGATGCCCAGACTGGCGAAATGCAAAAGGCGAAAACCGCCTTGGCCGCCCTTCCCTGCGTGAAATCTGTCGACGCCCTGATCCGGGTTGAACATCCTGCCCCCGAATGAAGTCGTTCGCCCGCCCGGAAATCCACGACTGCGGGGTGATCGCCCGCTACCGCCCATACCTGCCGGTGACGGACCAGACGCCCGTCATCAGCCTGCACGAGGGGAGCACACCGCTGATTTATTCACCGAAACTCAGCGCCCTCGTTGCGGCCGATGTTTATCTGAAATACGAAGGGCTCAACCCGACCGGTTCTTTTAAAGACCGCGGCATGACCGTCGCCCTCTCCCTCGCGGTGGAGCGGGGGGCGGAAACGGTAATTTGCGCCTCCACCGGCAACACCTCGGCTGCCGCTGCCGCTTATGCGGCTCGGGCGGGGGTGCAATGCGCCGTTCTCCTGCCGGCAGGGAAAATTGCCAAAGGCAAGTTGGTGCAGGCCTTCGCCTACGGAGCCCGGGTGATTGCGATCGAGGGAAACTTCGATGACGCCCTTCGTCTGGTCCGCGAAGCGGGAAGCCGCCCCGGGATCGCCATCGTCAACTCGATCAACCCCGACCGGATTGAAGGCCAAAAAACGGCGGCATTCGAAGTCGTGGAGACATTGGGCGAGGCTCCCGCCCTCCACCTGCTCCCCGTCGGCAACGCGGGGAACATCACGGCTTACTGGAAGGGTTACAAAGAATTTGCCGCCCTCGGCAAAGCCAGTCGCCTGCCGCAGATGGTCGGGTTTCAGGCAGCGGGAGCCGCTCCGATCTTTTATGGGAGCCCCGTAGCCCATCCTGAAACAAAAGCCAGTGCGATCCGGATTGGCAATCCCGCCTCTTGGAGCGGGGCGAGCCTCGCCATTTCGGAATCAGGGGGGGCGATCGACATCGTGGAGGACCCCGAGATTTTGGCCGCCCAAAAATGGTTGGCCTCCCACGAAGGCATTTTTGTAGAGCCAGCCAGCGCGATTTCCGTGGCTGGCCTCATGAAATGCTGCGGCCCAGACCGCTGCGCCCGTTGCCCCTTTGCCGCCGGTCTCGATGGCCCCGTTGTTTTAACTGTGACCGGTCACGGTCTGAAAGATCCCGACACCATCACAGAATCCCTCGGTGAAATGCCGGTCATCCCCGCGACTCTTGAAGCCGTACTAGCGGCCCTCGCCTAGCGACGTTTCCCATGGCCCTCCTCGTTCAGAAATATGGCGGCACCTCCGTCGGCACTCCCGAGCGGATCCGGCATGTCGCCCGCCGCGTCGTCGCAACCCAGCAAGCCGGTCACCGAGTGGTCGTGGTGGTTTCCGCCATGTCCGGTGTGACCGACAACCTCATCAAACTCTCGCGCGAAGTCTGCGAGCGCCCGAGCGAGCGGGAGATGGATGTCCTCCTGACCACCGGCGAACAAACCACCATCGCCCTCACCGCCATGGCGATTCACTCCCTAGGAGCCAGCGCCGTTTCCCTCACCGGTGCCCAGGCCGGTATCGTGACCGACGGCCTGCATACCAAGGCAAAAATCGCGAACATCACCCCCACCCAAATGCTGCGTCTGCTCGACGAAGGCCAAATCGTGATCGTCGCCGGCTTCCAAGGGCAAAGCCTGTCGGGCGACATTACCACCCTCGGTCGTGGGGGCTCCGACCTCACCGCCATCGCGATCGCTTCCGCCATCGGAGCCGATCTCTGCCAAATTTTCACCGATGTCGACGGCGTCTATACCTGCGACCCCCGCGTCGTTCCTACGGCGACCAAGATCGAGGAAGTGAGCTACGATGAAATGCTGGAAATGGCCAGCAGCGGCTCGAAGGTGATGCAATCGCGCTCGGTGGAGTTTGCCAAAAAATTCGGCGTCCGCTTCGAGGTCCGCAGCAGCTTCAACACCCACCCCGGCACTCTCGTGAAGGAAGAAACTATGAGCATGGAAAATGTCGTCATCCGAGGGGTCAGCCTCGAAAAGAATCAGGCCAAAGTCACCATCACCGGGGTCCCGGATCATCCAGGAGTAGCCAGTCGCATTTTTACAACCATCGCCGAAGCGGGGCTGATCATTGATGTCATTGTGCAAAATGTCAGTCTGCGGGGGACGACCGACATTTCTTTCACCCTTAACAAAGATGACTTGGAACGCGCCCGCGAAGTCCTTGAACCCCTCACCCAGGGGATGGGAGCTCTGGGACTGACGGCGGTGGATGGCATTGCCAAACTCAGCGTGGTCGGCATCGGCATGCGCTCTCATTCCGGCGTGGCCGCCCGTCTTTTCGAAGCCTTGGGCAGCGGCGGGATTAACATCCAAATGATCTCCACCTCGGAAATCAAAATTGCGGTGATTCTGGATGAAGCCCGAATTGCCGAGGCCGCCCATCTCGCTCACGAAGCCTTCGGTCTGAGTGGCTCCCCCGAATCCGGAAACGCTCCGGCTTAACCCACGGGGGCGACCCGCACCTCGGTTTTTACCGAGTTGGCAATAAAACAATAGTGATGCGCTTGCTCGTGCAAATGGGCGAGGGTGGGGGCGTCGGGCGCGTCGTCCGGGTGCCAGGTGATCTGCGGGGAGAGCACGACTTCGTTCACCCACGGCACCCCAGCTTCATTCTTGATCATCGATCCCACCGCAGTGTCGGAGTAAGCCAAAACCCGCCGTTTGGCGCGGGAGGCGACCCAGAGAAAGGTGAGCATGTGACAGCTCGCCAGGGCAGCGACAAACGCCTCCTCGGGATCGACACCCGCATCGCTCGACCAGGGAGCGGGCACCACCTGGGGGGAAGCGGAAGCTTTCAAAGTGATCCCTCCATCGAAACGCCACTGGTGCACCCGGCTGAATTGGCCCCGAACAAAGTCGGGGCCTTCCATTTCCCACTCCACCACGGCGCGATATTGAGACATTCAGACGAGGATGGGTGAATCCTCACGGGGCGTCACGCACAAACCGGAGGGAGATCGCTCACCCGGTTCACCCGGGGAGCCCATCGGAAATGCGCTTTAGCTTTGTCACTGAGCATGGGAGAACGGTCGCCAGGCCAGTCGGCGGGTAGCGGAGGATAATCGGAGAAAAAAGCCGCGAGATAGGCCTGTAGCGAGCATTCCATGAGCAGGTGATCGGCGGTGGTATGATAGATCTCATAGCCGGGGCGGACACTTTCTGCGGCCAGGGCGAGCACTCCCACGGCATCAAGGTGATGAATGAAAGTGCCAAACCCGCAAACCGGTCCGGCCCCCGAAGTCAGTGGGCGCTGGATCGGAGCGGGACGCCCGGGTTGAGCGCGATAGATCACTGGCAACCGAAACATGGCCATCGGAATGCCCGTGCGCAGATGGACTTGGTAAGCAAACATTTCTCCGGCTACCTTCGAAGCGGCATAAACGTTGTCGGGCTGGACCGGGTGGGTTTCATCGAAAGGCAGCTGCCGGGGTGGCACCCGGCTGATACGTCCACCGGGGAAACACATCCCATAGACCTGGCAGGAAGAGGTGTAGAGCACCCGACTCACGCCCAGATCGGCGCAGGCCTCAAAAAGATGGGAGGTCACGATGGTGTTAAACTGAAAAGTAGTCGAAAGCGGGAGGCCTTTGAGGATATGCGAAGCTTCCCCGGTGTGGATCACCACCTCGGCTCCCTCCACCGCCCGGTAAGCAGCCGACCGGTCGCGGAGGTCAGAGACTTCGAAGCGATGCGGCCGACTCCCCCCCTGCCAAGCTTGAGGATCCACCCCCCAGACTTCGTGCCCGCGGGCCATCAAGCCTTCCACCAAATCGATGCCAAGCCGTCCGGAGGCACCAGTGACGAGAATTTTCATAGTTTCCGGAAACGGTTTTCTTCAGAGGGATATAACGATACACCCGTCCAAAATGAGTTTCCCAGCAAAAAAAGCCCCCGAGGGATCCAAGGGGCGCATCTCCGGTTTGGGCAAAAGCGATCGCAATCTGCGGCGCCACCCTTCCCTGTTTTTATGAAACAGGGGGTCGACTTTTTCCCGGCAGCACGAGACTGTCCGGCGATGGGCTGCGAGATTGAGCGAAAGTTTTTGGTCCGATCCGATGCCTGGCGGGAAGGGGCACCGGGGCTCCCCTATCGTCAAGCCTATCTTTGTCGCGAACCGGGCCGCACCGTGCGAGTCAGAATCGCCGGTGAAAACGGGTTTCTTACGGTAAAAGGCCGACCGGACGGCCTCGCACGCGCCGAATTTGAATACCCGATCCCCGTGGCCGACGCGATGGAGCTGCTCGAACTCTGCGATGGTGGGCGGATCGATAAAATTCGCTACCGCCGCCCCTATGAGGGTTTGGTTTGGGAGATCGACGAATTTGTCGGGGCCAATGCCGGACTGGTGGTGGCGGAAATCGAGTTGCCGACGGTTGACCACCCGTTTGCCCAGCCTGAATGGGTGGGGGAAGAGGTCAGTGGCGATCTGCGGTATGCCAATTCCCAGCTCGCCCGCCACCCCTTCAGTTGTTGGCTGTCCGATTCTCAGGAAGAGTGAGAAACCGCCCGCCGGGACTTGCGTGCCGGGGGCAACCGCGCTCCAGTGGTGCCGCGCATGCCCTTTGATCTTTCCTCCGCGCTCCAGGATTTTGCTTACGCCTTCTTGAGCATCATGCTCGAAGGGGTCCCTTTTATTCTGATCGGCACTCTGGCCTCGGGCGGGATCGCCGCATTTCTGCCGCCGACCCTCCTCGCCCGTTGGCTGCCCCGGAATGCCATCGCCGCCGTGGTTCTCTCCGGGCTCATGGGGTTGCTCTTTCCGTTGTGTGAATGTGGCGTCGTGCCCGTCATCCGTCGGCTGATTCGCAAAGGGTTGCCGGTCGCTTGTGGACTGACTTACATGCTGGCCGCGCCGATTTTGAATGTGATCGTGATGATCAGCACGTATGCGGCGTTCACCGGTCAACAACCGGGGCTGATGACCGGCCTGCGGATGTTCGTCGGATATGCGGCGGCGGTCACCGTCGGGCTCGTGGTGTTGCGGCTGCCGCAATCGGCGATCGTGAGAGAAGGGGTTCTGGACCCACCCAAACCCTTCCGCCGAGCCGGTCTCACTATTGCCGGCCAAGTGCCAACACCTCAAGCCCCGGTGGAATCCGACGCCCCCCTGACCTTCCAACAGAAACTGGGCCTCGCCGTCAACACGGCGGTCGCCGACTTTTTGCTCGTCGCTTTTTACCTCGCGATCGGAGCGGCGCTCACCTCGCTGTTCAAGGTTTTTGTCGATCAGAGCCTCGTCCTACCACTAGCGGTCAATGAGCCGGTGGCCATCGGCGTCATGATGGGCATGGCCATGATTCTCTCACTTTGCAGCACTTCAGACGCCTTTATCGCCGCAACTTTTGTTCTCTTCCCCATGGCTGCCAAATTGGCGTTTTTGACTTTTGGCCCCATGTTTGATCTCAAATTGATCTTTCTCTATCGCTTGATTTTCACCAACCGCTTTATTTTCTGGCTTGGGGTTGGATTATTCCTCCTGCTCGGTTTGATCTGTTGGCGATTGGAGGTGATCTTTCATCCTATATGGGGATTCGAATGACGGTTTCTCTCTTTAAACGCTGGTTCAGTGGCCTGCTGGTTCTCGGCTGGAGCGCATGGCTTTTCTATTTTTCTCAATCCGACCGGCTCGCATCCTACTTGGCTCCCGCGTTTCACCCCATCGTCTGGGTCGCGGCGATCATGGCCGCCGGGCTCGGGCTGCTCTATCTCGCCCTTGGCCGCTCCTGGATCTGTGCCGATGCCGATTGCACGGGCTGCGCAGCACATGTTGAGGATACCCGCTGGCGGGCCTGGTTTCCGCTGCTCTTCACCCTCTTGCTGGTGGCCGGAGCCATGGGGGTGACCCGGGATCATTTTAGTCTGCAAACGGTTTTTAAAACCGGGTTCCTCGACTCGCCCGACCTCTTGCCGATGGAGCGGCCGGTCCGACCATGGTCCGATGGAGGGGCGTCGGATGGTTTGGATCCGATTGACACCGCTGTGTTTGGCGAACCGTTTGAAGCGAAATTTTATCTCCCTCGCACCGAGGACGGCGCCATTCGGGCGGAGCTGGTGGATTTAATTTTTGCGTTGGAGGACGAGGTGATGCTCCAAGACTTTGAAGATGAACCGGTCGAGGTGATTGGCCAGTTTGTTCCGCTGCCGGATGTCGACCCACGCAATCCCCAATACAAATTGAGCCGGTTCGTGATGTGGTGCTGCGCGGCGGATGCCCGACCGCTGGCCGTACGAGTCTCGACGGAGGCCATTCCGAATTTTCCTGAAATGGGTTGGGTAAAAGTTCGCGGCACGGCGCGGTTCCCCATCGTGAACGGACGCCGGACGGTGGTGGTGGAGGAAGCGTCGGTCGAGATGACGGAAAAGCCCGACGAGACGTTCTATTGACCCGGGGGACGACGGGTCCAGGCCGCTATCGGGTCAGGCCTTCAACCAGGCCCAAGCCGCGTCTAATGCGTCGGCGTCGAAATATTGCACCGTGGCTTTCGTGAACGGTTTGCAAACCGCCGCCATCCATTTTTCCCAAGCCTTGTCGCCCACCAGGGCAATTTTTTCAAAATCAGCGTGGTGCGCCATGTCGAATTGAATGTCGTCCCAAAGCGCCTGGGGATCCCAACCATGGAAATCGTGAAAATGAGCCAACAACCGCACTTTGCCGTGTGCGCGGATGGCCGCTTCCAATTGAGGAACGAACTGCCGGTAATCTTCGTCGTGCAGTTTTCCAGTCAGTTCAAACCCGAGCAAATGCCCGGCCGATTCAGGGAGCAACGTGATCATGGGTGGCACCCTATCAGAACGCACCCCGATTCGCCATTGCACTTTGCGCTTAATTCGCAATGCTGCCCGACGCATGAACGTCAGTGATTTGCGTGGCATTTTGCAGTATGTCCCCCGGTTTCGAGACCGGGTCTTCGTGATCGCCCTCGATGGCGAACTGGTCGAGCATCCTATCTTCGGAAATATCCTGCTCGACTTGGCCGTGGTCCGTTCCCTCAACGTCAAGGTCATCATCGTGCACGGCGCCAGTTTCCAAATGCGCCGCCTGGCTACCGAACGAGGGGAATCGCTCAGCAGCGCCGACGGTCTGGGAGTCACCGATGATGCCTCCCTGCGTCTTGCCCTCGACGCCTCCAGTCGGGTCACCCACGAGATCATGGAGGGCCTGACCGCCGTCGATCTGCGCGCAGCCTCCTCCAACAGCGTCATCGCCCATCCCGCTGGCATCCTCGGTGGCGTTGATCAGCTCAACACCGGTCGCGTTGAAAAAGTCGATACTCAGGCCCTCGAACTTTTCCTTCGGGACGGCATTGTCCCGGTCCTGCCTCCCATGGGATTTGACGGACAAGGGCGAACCTATCGGGTCAATGCCGAGTCCGTCGCCATCGAGGTCGCCGAAGCCGTGCGGGCCGCCAAGGTCCTCTTCTTCGGCGCGCATCCGCCCTTGATGCGCCAGGGCGAAGTCGTGCGGCAGCTTTCGGTGGCCGAAGCGGACGAAATGTTGCAGCAACAATCGGCGATTGATCCGCCAGTCCTCCTCTCCAAGATGGAGCCTGCCGTGCGAGCCTGTCGGCAAGGCATTCCCCGCGTCCATTTGCTCGATGGCACCCAGGATGGAGCCCTTTTGGCCGAGGTCTTCAGCAAGGAAGGCATCGGCACCATGATTTATTCGAATGAATACCGCCAAATCCGGCGGGTCATGAAGCGCGATGTCCGCGCCCTCCTCCAGCTAATCCGCCAGTCGGTCCACGATGAAGCGCTTGTGCGGCGGTCGCAGACCGAGGTGCTTCAAAACCTGCCCGATTATTGGCTCTTGGAAATTGATCGCACCCCGGTGGGCTGCGTCGCCCTCCATGTCTATCCCGAGGATCACAAGGCTGAACTCGCCTGCCTTTCCATCAGCCGAGCCTATGAAAACAAAGGTTACGGCCGAATGATGATGGAATTTGTGGAAGAACAAGCCCGCAAACGAGGGGTGCAACTCCTCTTTGCTCTCTCCACTCAGGCCTTCGTCTATCTTCAGCAAAAAGGAGGATTCCACGAAGCCTCCCCCGATGTTCTTCCCGCCCGACGGCGCTCCCGATACGACGCCAGCGGTCGCAACGCCAAGGTTTTGGCCAAAGAAATCGCCCAAAGCGGTGAAAAACTTCTGGTCTAAGCGAGTTTTCTTCAGATTTTCGGAATAATTTAGCCCCCCGTCAGACTCGAATTCATGGGGTTTAACGAGCGCGGCTACCCGCAAGCCTATGTAAAATGGTGGCATCCGACCGGGTGCCCTTCGCCAATTCGCATGATTCCTTGTCCTCAGAATGAGCGAGGACGAGTCAAGGTAGAAACTAGGGAAAAAAGCAAATTTTTTGGGACCTGCGCCCCCCCTTTTCCCTTGCCTCAACCCCCTCTGATTCCTACTATTCGGCCCTTGGCCAGAAAGGACTGGCAAGCGTTGTGAATAACTTGTGAATGAATAGGGTCGCCCAACTCCCCCAGAGCGTGCAGCCGATCTTTCGAGATCGTTCGTCTTCGCGTGAACCGGCTGGGCGCGCCGCACTTACCCGCCTGTTCCCCGGGGGGGGATTGCTCTCTAATTCACTCTCCCGCAACGAATTATCAGCCCAGCGGTTCAGCTGCTGGGCGAACATCCTGGCAAGGGGGCCCTTCTCGCCTTGCGGCTGTCAGGCCGACAGGAGCCATCGATCAGCGGCATTCCTCGGCAGAACCATTTTGAATCCGGTGTGAAGAATTCTGCTATGCAAGCGCAATTAGACCAAATTTGGGAGCAAATCGGGATCGTCATCCGCCGGGAGGTGAATGATGACACGTATAGCCGTTGGTTTGCCACCATCCGCCTGGAGAAAGCGACCGAAACCGAGCTCTTTCTGCGGGTGCCAAACAAGATTTTTCAATTTTGGATCGAGTCCAATTACATGCCCATCGTGCAGGGAGCCATCCTCGCCACCCTGGGGGCTCCGCGAGAACTTCAATTCCAATTTGACGGGGAAACCGCCGCTCCAGCCGAAACCCCGCTCGTGGCCGCCATTAGCACCAACGGCCGACGGGCCACTTCCAAGACGAGCGAAGTGAAAGTGGAGCCTCCCGTCGGCGGCTTGGATGTCACCGCTCTCGGGATGAATCCGCGCAACACCTTCGAATCCTTTGTGGTCGGTTCAAACAACCAGTTTGCCCATGCCGCCTCCAAAGCGGTCGCTCAGTCTCCCGCAAAAACCTATAACCCCCTCTTTATCTATGGCGGCACCGGTCTGGGAAAAACCCACCTCATGCACGCCATCGGCCAATTCGTTCTCGGTCGTAAAAAAACGACGAAGGTCCTCTATATCTCAAGCGAGCGGTTCACGAACGAATTCATCGACGCCATCCAAAACAGCACCCTGGTCAAATTCCGGAAAAAATACCGCCAGGCCGACCTCCTGCTCATCGACGATATCCAATTCTTTGCGAAAAAAGAAAAATCGCAGGACGAATTTTTCCACACCTTCAACACCCTCTTCGACGGCCACAAACAAATCGTTCTCTCCAGCGACCGGCCAGCCAGCGAAATTGCCGACCTCGAACACCGGCTCGTCTCTCGTTTTGAATGGGGTCTGACGGCCGAACTCCAACCGCCCGATATCGAAACCCGTCAAGCCATTCTTCGGAAGAAAGCCCAAAACCTCGGGATCTCCCTCGATCCTCGCATCCTCGATTTCCTCGCCGAACGAATCCGCACGAACGTCCGACGCCTCGAAGGTGCTCTCATGCGGGTCGCCTCCTTCTCCTCGCTCCATGGGAAATCGGTGACAGTTGAGGAAGCCGAAAGCCTCCTGCGCGATATTCTCCAGGAAGAAGCGCGAAAGTCGGTAACGATTGACCAAATCCAACGGAAAGTCGCTGAACACTTCGACATCCGACTCGCCGATATGACCAGCAAACGTCGTCCGGCTAACATCGCGTTCCCTCGTCAAGTGGCCATGTATTTGGCTCGTAAACTAACAAAATCTTCCCTCAGCGAAATTGGCGACGCATTTGGGGGTCGGGATCACGGCACCGTCATCCACGCCGACAAACTGGTCAGCAAAAAAATACAACTCGACGACCAGCTCCGCCAACAAATCGCCAACCTCGATCACCAACTCCAACGCTAACTCAGCGCGCAGCCAAGGAAGGGCGGGTCTCAATTGACAGGACGGTTCGCGCCGGGTTTTTTATCACAAACTCATGATGAATAAAATCTTCCATTAGCCGTGCGGAATTTAACTCACTCTATCCTATAAGAGTTGGATTCAAAGCGGTGTAGATCGCTTGGAGGAGACTTTCGGCAGTGTATGGTTTCGAAATAAAATGGTAAACGCCCGCTGCCTTCGCCTTGGCGATCATCGCATCGTCTTGCATGCCGCTTGAGCCCAGGATGTTAGCATTAGGATCGAGCGAACGAAGCGCTACGATGGTGGCGAGACCGTCCATCACTGGCATCGCCATGTCAGTCAGAACGAGCGCCACCCGGCCTTTATTCTGAGCATAAAGCGAAACGGCTTCTGCCCCGTTGGCCGCCAAAAGCACGGCGTAACCGAAACGGGTCAAAGTCTTTTCCGCAATCTCTCGAATGCCGACTTCATCATCGGCGATCAAGATCAGTTCGCCATGGCCATGAGGGAGGGCTGGTTCGAGGTGGGCGGGTGGGGTTTCTGATTGCAGCGCGGCTTCCGCTGGAAGGTAGATTTTGAAGGTCGTCCCGTGGCCTATTTCGCTATAGAGAGTCATGAATCCGTTGTGACCTTTCACGATCGCACTGGTGGTAGAAAGACCGAGCCCAGTGCCGACCCCAAGATCTTTGGTAGTAAAGAACGGCTCGAAAACCTTTTCCCGAATGTGGGTAGGAATCCCCGTGCCGGTATCAACGACCTCAATGACGACATGCTGGCCGGGGTGAGCGTCCGGGCTCATGTCGGCATAGACTTGGTCAATCACAACATTCCGCATATTTAACGAGAGGTTGCCGCCGCCTGGCATCGCATCGCGAGCATTGACGCAGAGGTTCATGAGGACCTGATGCAGTTGGGTGGGATCGCCCAGCACCGGCCAGAGCCCACGCTCAAACTGGGAATCAAACCGCACCGACTTGGGGAAGGTTTCCCCAATGATTTTTCCAACTTCCTGGCCGAGATGACGCAGGTTAACCGTCACTCTCGTGCCTTCCATTCCGCGGGCGAAAGAAAGCACCTGACGCACGAGATCAGTGCCGCGCTGAGCGCATTCTTCAAGGGTGTCAAGGATGCCCTCACTCTCTTCATCCTCGACATTCATTTTAAGAATTTCCACCGCCATCATGATGGG
>CAZSPO010000049.1:0-13543 GCA_964608775.1 uncultured Chthoniobacterales bacterium
CTGTTCGATCAGGGGCCATTTCCCATCGAACCTGATCGTCTGCTCGGAGCTTTTGGAAGCGTCGGGGCTCAAAGTGGTGCAATACCCTTTTCGAGCTTTGAGAAATCCATCGAGCAAAGTCCGCGGTTCCGGCACAAATCCATAAACAAGGTGCCACCGTTCATCGCTCTGCTGAATCGCGGGACACTTCCCCGACATCGCGACGAGATGAGCCAGTCGGGAAGAGAATCGGATCTTCCCGTCTACTCTCGTATGAAAGAGCAACCGGTATCCTTTTTCGTCTCGCGCAAGATGAACCAGGCCCGTGGCTTTTTCCACGATCACGACCGCGAACATACCGTCCAGCTGAGCAAGCGCCGCTGGACCGCCTTGCTCGAACCCGCCAAGCACAATGCGTGCACTCGCATCCCTGTCAGCGGGGTTATCATGACTATAAATGGTTCCGTCGAGGCAAAGCACAGCCTCCCTCGATTCAGCGAAACCAATGCCCCTGTTCCTCCCGTGGATCACCCCCACCCGCAGCCCGCCACACTCGATTCTTCGGCAGTGCGCCTCCGCCCCGACGTCGCGGAACTTTGCCGCCATGTCCAGGAGCCGTTCGCACTCCATTTCGAGCTCCGTTGCTGAAAGATGGCCCCCGAAGATCAGATTCATGAGGTGTTTCGGTTCAGCATGAGAAATGGTTATGCCCCCAACAAAGGAGCCTGACGAGTTTGAATAATGTCATGAGGCAATGAGCATTCTCAAAATAGGACAAAGGGTCAAATACAGGTTCCTGCACGTAGCGTCAGTAGAGGCACAGCGCACAGGCCCCGGATGTCAGCTCCAGCTTTAGGTTGTGCGCCACCCGGAGTTTGCTCGCCCGAACCGTCTCCACCCCGGCAAACTTTACAGCGTGGAACTGATGGCAGCTCGCGATGATCTTGTGCCCCGCACCCGTATCCGCCTCTTCCTCGAAAACAATCAACCATCGGGATTGAGTGACGAACCCTACTCCGCTACGGATTCTTTGAAAAGCTCCTGAATCCGTCGCACCTCCCAACGAGGTGAGTGCCAGACCAATGGCAGCCAGTCGAGGGTGGTCGCCATGAATCCAACAGTCCTATGTTGAATGGTAAGTTTGTTGCTGCGATAGGATAGATAAAGCCAACCATATTCCCGATGATAGGCCCAGCCTTCATTGGCATTCTCATCATACAAACCGGTGTGAAGCACCCCCAAGCCCTGAATCGCCACCCATCCACCGCCCAATGTTTGACCAAAGTCAAAGGGAGTCAAAGAGTCGGGAGTGGAAACCGTGCCCAACATTTTCAACGGGGTCGGCGTAAAGGGGATGCCAATCGTCAGAAACAAGGGGTGGCCGGAGTCTTTGATGAAGAGCGTTGCGTCGGGATCGGAGGCCGAGGGGGTGAGCGGTTGTTGGTTCTCATACAATTCGGCAGCCGGTATTCCAAACATCGGATTCATCGTAACGGTCGTCGTCGCGGCCTCGTAGCCGCTGTTTTGCGTGTTGGGCTTGGTAATGGAATTGATCTCGCCACTCGTGCTGACGTTGGCGAAAAACCCATCTGCCCCAGCGCCGGTGGGGGAGGTGACGAATACCGTTGGACCGAAGGAAGGCGGACCGTTGTTTGGACCAAACCCTCCCGGCACATAATCGCTGCCTGGATTCGTAATCGTCATGGCCGTAATCTGACCGGGCGGAACGCCATTCGCATCGATCACAGGGACTGCGGTCGCCTCGGTTTTTACATCGGTTTGCACGGTTATAACGCCCTGATAGAGCTGCCCGGAAAGCGGCCCGGAAGTTTTGCTAATTTCCAACACATATTCATTGGATCCCGAAGTCGAAGCCGCGTTTACCAACCATGTGTTCGGACTCGTAGTGGGTAACGCCCCATTAATCGTGAGCGTGTAATCGGAGAGCACTCCGAAGTTGGGAACCCAGGAGAGCGTGAAATCAAATGCCACCGTGGTCGATTCATCGGCAGCCGGAGCCGTCCCCGTCGTGGCCGCTTGAACCGGTTGCGCATCGCTGTAACGCTTCGTGCCGTTACCGAGATCTTGCACCGCCACCACCTCCACGGTGTAAGGGGTACCGGCAGCGGGCAGCGTTAATACCGCCGATGACGAAGTCACGGTTGTCATTTGGCTCGCGGTGGGGGGGGAGACCACATGCACCTCATAACTCGTCGCATTTGCCACAGGGGGCCAGGTGAAACTCAAGGTCGCATCTGTGGCTCCGTCATTTGAAACAATCGGTGCGTTTAACCTCTCATCGGGCAGCAAGGTGATGCGGATCGTCTGCCCGCTTTGCAGATCAATCGCCGGACTTGGTCGTCCGCCGCGGTCGCTGAAGGCAAAGCCGTAGCCATCGGAGTGATTGTAAAACAATGCTGCCCATGGATTGTAATCACCATCATCCGTCATGCGAGCCTTGGAGAAGGGGATCGGGTTGGGCAAGGTCCCATACCAGACAGCGCCTTCATCTCCGTAGATCCCTTGCATGTATCCGAAGTTCAACGCCGCCAGGGCATCTCCCACGATTGTGCCGTAGACGTTGTTGGTTTTGGCTTTGTCATCAAGCGAGGGATCCATGCCCTGCACCCGGAAAGAATCGATGCTAATGGTGGCTCCATAGATAAAGGCGTCCAGGCTGCCAGCTGGCGCGCTTAATGCGATGGTAACGGTATCTTGTTTCGTAAACGTGCCGCCGTCCTTAATGTTAAAGCCAGTGACTTCACCCTGCGTATTGATGACAGCTGTTACATCCGCTCCACCAGAGGCGGGTGTCACGATAACCTGCGGCGGATTCGTATAACCCTTGCCTTGCTTACCTAACGTAAGGGAGGTGATGGCTCCGCTCGTGCCATTACTGAGCACAGCCGTCGCGGTAGCCTGTTGGATAACCGAGGGAAGCAGCACCGTTACATTGGCATTGGCTGGAATTCCCGCCACGGTTGGTCCTGGGGTGGTGGTGCCGGAAAGCGAGATCAAGAAGCCGTTGCTCACACTGGAGACCTTACCCGAGTAGGCATAGGCACTGCCGCTGGAGTTTCCAGAGACTTTAAACTGATAATTGGCATTGGCCAATGCGGTCAGGTAACTTGAAAAGCTCGGATATGGTGCCGGCGATCCATTGGGATTGGCCGCCTGTTTTCCCGGCCCAAGGATTCTCAGGAATTTGGAAAGACCATCGCTTGGCTTCCACCCTGCCCTCGGATTGGATTCTCCCGCTTGATAGATAGCTTGCGAAAAGTCGACGTCATATTGGTAGCCAGTCATGACTGGGTTTCCCGCGAACGCATTAAGCATCGAAGGGGTATCGAGGTAATAGGTCAGGCGATTGGTGGCATCGCTATACTTCGTAAATTGCCCGGAACCCTGAAACAGATCCATCTGAATGGGGATTGCAAATTGGTCGATACTGGTGGTATCAGCAACGCTCTGCACATTCGCATTGTAAGTGATCTCGCAAAAATCAAAGCGGAAATTGGAGGTCACTGGGTTGGGATTAGCGTTGTTTCTATAAATGAAGGGAGGCTTAGCTAGCCCTCTCGCCGTTTTGTCAAACACCCCACCCAACCCGCGGAACACCATAAACTGCCCGGAACCGAGAGAGCTCACCGTGAATTTTCGCACCTCGCGCATCTGGCCACTGTAAGGGGAGAGAACCTGATATCCGGCGGAAGCCAATTCACTAATCTGTCGCGGCACTACGGTCTTGTTTTGCGTGGTATCGGCCACCGCCAGCTTGCCGCCGAGTTTGTCAATACTGATGGGGTAGGTGGTAGTTCCCGTGCCGGAAACCGGGGCTCCGATCACAAGCAAAAAAGGGGGATCGGCATCCCCGGTGTCATCGACCACCTCCACCGTGATCTCCCCCGCTGCGTAAAGTGACGAGAATGAAACAATCAGCGTGAGGACGAGGAGGGCAAAAGTCCAGGGTTTCATAGAGTGAAGAGGGGCAACGAGCTGTTGTTGAGTTGATAGGAATTCGTTCTCCGCCCTTTGGACTTTTGGTCGGGCATTCCAAGTTTGAAGGCAGTTCCCAACATCCCTACGGTCTCAGATCGAGCCATGAGAGTCAAGCGCTCATCCCCCTATGGTGCGGAGCGCACCCCCCCGCACAAATTGGCGAATCTGGTTCTGACCCAAATGGCGCGAACTCAAGGCACGTTTCGAATGTTGCCATTGGGTTTTGACTCATTGAGAGGCCGCGGTATCGGGGCGGTTGACAACCCGGGAGAGATACCTTTGAACGGGTGGCCGCATGGAATTTAGCTGGGCACTTCTTTTAAAGGGGGTCACCGCATTTGCCCTGGCCGGATTGCTATTTGAAATCGGGCTGCGGCTCACTTGGCGGGATCTCGGGTTGGCGTTGCGGGCGGGGCGATGGGGAGTGTTGTTGCCCCTGCATTTCGGGTGGATCCCGTTGATCGCCTGGGGGGTGGTGAGTTTGCTGGCGGTGCCGCAAGAGGGTCGCGCCGGATTTATCTTATTAGCCGCCGCTCCTTTTGCCCCGGTCGTGCCGATTTTCGCCCGAATCGCCCGGGCGGATGTGGCATTGGCGGCGGCGTTGTCGGCGGTTTTTCCGTTGTTTTGCGTGGTTGGCACCCCGTTGGTTTGTGCGCTGGCTGCGGGCGTGGGAGCCGGCTTTGCCCCTTCGTTCGGGACGATGTTACCGGCCTTTCTTCTGTTGAGCTTGACCGTGCCTGTGCCGTTGCTGGCGGGGATTGTCTTGCTCCGAGCACACCCTGCGCTCGCGGAGCGTTGTCGTCCGCTGGTGCAGCATGTGGCGGAGGTGGCGGGGGCGTTCTCCCTGGGGCTGGTCGTCGCTTTGGAATGGCGGTCGCTGATCACCGTCGATCTCCGGACCTTACTCGCGATTGTCTTGATCTATGAAATTTCAGCTTGGTTCGGTGCCCGGCTGGGAGGGGGCGACCGGGCAGCCCGACGGGTGCATGCACTGGGGGCGGGCAATCGGAATATCGCGCTCGCCGTCTTGCTGGCCGTGGACTGGGGGGAGTCCGGCGTGCTGGCAGAGGTGGCGCGCCAAGGTGTGTTGATGATTTTACTCGGGCTGGGGCACGCCGGTTATTGGGCCTGGAGCTCCGGTCGGGAATCGGAACGGACGGTCAGCGGCTCGGCGAGGTAGGGGTCAAGAACCCCATCCAAATAGGCAACAATCCAGGCTTCATCGAGTCCGAACTCCGCCAGTGTGTATTGATGCCGCGGCTTGGGTCGGGCGGTTTCCTCAAGAAACACCGCGATCCGGCTCAGGAAAGTTTGCGACGGATTAAACCCCCATTTTTCATAAAGGCGGAGAATGGTTTCGAGCGGGGTCGCCGTGAGCGAGGGAAAATCGATCACCTGGCATTGACCAACGGGGATTTCGCAGAGCCGGGAAAAAAGCCGCCGATAATATTCGAGGGCCAAACGAGCGTAAGCCTGAGAGGTGGGAGAATCCTTGGCGATGTGTGGGGAATGGACCTGCCATGCCAGGTAAAACAGGCTCACATGCGAGGGGGTCGACTGTCGGGGATCCCGGGCGATCACCACCAATCGGGCATCGGGAAATTCATTACGTAAGGCGTCAATCGCCCCCGGAAATTGGGTCGACTTGGCCAGAAGACATTTGTCCGGTCCGTTGACGTAAAGCTGCCGTTGCAGACAGCTTCGGTAGTAGCGCATCAACCGTTTTTGTTCGGCTGGCGTGAGCGAATCGATAAAACCGGCCTCCCAAAGCTCTTCGATGAAGGGAAAGAGGAGATAGATCGCCTCGGTCATAAAGGTGTAAACGAAAAAGCCGTCGTCTTCTTCGGGTTCGTTCCATCGCATACGATGCAAATCGTCCCATCCCCCGAACCAACGTCGTTCCGCCCAGCCAATCAAGCGGGCGGTTGGCCCCCCCAAACGGCGGTCGCAAGCCATGGCCGCTTGGATGAACCGCTGCCAGGTGACGGATGGAAAGACGGTTTGGTAAAGCTTCGAGTGGACGAATCGTTCCTCATCGAGACTGAGCAGTTTTTGCGTGAAGGTCGTGCCGGACCGCGGCGGGGCGACGACGAAGACCGGGCGGGTCACGGCCTGATGTTTAAATCCCGGAAACAAGAGATGATCGAGCGCCCGACCGACCGCCACCACCCCCCAGACCACGCCAAAAAGTCCGGTAAACCCCAACACATAGAGCCAGCGTCGCAAGCAGAACGGTGCGCCGAACAACCCGAGCCAGAGGGCTCTGGCAAAAAGGCGATGGTTAAAATACATCAGTCTCTCCTCCGGGGGGCGACGAAAGCGACGGGAAGCACACGGCCAACCTGCCTGCCACCAGCGGGCCGGGGCAAGTGGGATTTTTCATGTTCCGACCACCACCTCATCCACCGCTTGATCATGGGGTTCGACCGGGAGGGAATCGGCGAGTTGCACGGGAAAAGCAACCCCAACCCGGCGGACCCGGGGGGGCAAGGTGGAGAGGAACCGGTCGTAATACCCTCCCCCGCGCCCCAACCGTTGGCCTTCGGAGGTAAAGGCAACGCCGGGGACCAAGATCAGATCGAAAAAGTCCGGGTTCATCCGGAGGAGGGTGGGATTCGGTTCACGCGTGCCGTGAGGCCCCTCGATCAGCTCGACCCATTCTTCTATCTGATGAAAAATCAGCGTGCGTTCGACGATGCGGGGGAGGTGCAATCGTTCGCGGCGGCGGGCCCATTCCAACAACGGTCCGATCGCGGGTTCGCCCTTGATCGGGTAGAAAGCGGCCACCGCCCGGGGAGGCTGGCGACGCCAACGAGCGAGCAAGGTGTCGCAAATGGCCTGGGAGGCAGCAGCCTGTTCCGATGCGGGGATCGACCAGACGCGGTCGCGAAATGTTTGGCGGATTTCCGCCTTTGATGCCATCATGACGGCCTTTGGATAACGGGCAGGAAGCAAATCGATCAAGCGGTGACGAATCGACCACGCAATAAAACGAGCCGAGCCGAGGTCCGGCGGGTAGAGCGCAGCGCCAACGAGGGCCACGATCATGCGAAGAAAGTCGGGCTCAAACCGGCAGACGGCTGGCATAAAAGGAATTTCCTCACGGAAGTGTTAATTCCCAGCCTGTTCACCAAGCGAGCCGACGGCCATCTTCCCCCGGTTTTCCCAAAGCTCAATGGCGAAGAGATGGCGATCACCTGGATCGGGCACGCCTCCTTTTTATTGGAGGTTGGAGGCCAAAACATCCTGATCGACCCGAACTGGGCCCGATGGTTGAAGGTCATCAAAAGGATCAAAGAACCGGGACTTCACCTTCATGACCTGCCGAATATCGATCTCGTGCTGGTGACCCACGCCCACTTTGATCACCTTGACCGACGCACCCTTCGCCAAGTGGCGGCCGACCAACCGATCATGGTGCCATTTGGCGTCGGCAATCTCGTGCACGACCTCGGCTTCAACATCGTGCATGAACTCGATTGGTGGCAGAGCGAACGGCATGGCAGCCTCGAAATCACCCTCACCCCCTGCCACCATTGGGGAGCCCGGATGTTGCATGATTCCCACCGGGGCTTTGGCGGTTTTCATATTAAATGGGGCGGGCGCTCCCTGTTGCACGGCGGTGATACGGCTTGGTTTGATGGCTTTGACGAAATTGGAGCCCGTTGCCACCCGGAGATTGCCCTCCTACCGATCGGGGCTTACGACCCGCCGAGCGGTCGAGAGGTACACATGACCCCCGAACAGGCCATCGAAGCGTTCGTCCGCCTCCAGGCCCGTCGTTTGATCCCGATGCATTACGGCTCGTTCCGACTCAGCTTTGAACCGGTGGACGAACCGCTCCAGCGCCTCTTGGAAGCCGCCGGACAACGGCAGGTCACCGAACAGCTCACCATCCTGACCGAGGGTCGCACGGTCGTGCTCTGAATTGTGGCCGACCTCTTCTCAACCGCCGGGGAGGCCCATCTCGCCGCAGCCCTCCCGCTCGCCGCCCGAATGCGCCCCCGCTCATTGGACGAATACGCCGGCCAACAAACCATTCTCGGCCCCGGCAAACTTCTCCGTCGCGCTATCGAAGCGGACCGCTTCAGCGCCCTTCTCTTCTACGGCCCACCTGGGGTCGGCAAAACGAGCCTCGCCCGCCTCATCGCCACCACCACCGAAGCGACCTTCATCGAACTGAGCGCCGTCGAATCCAACGCCGCCGAACTTCGCAAAACCATGGCCGCCGCCCGTCAACAACTGCGGGATAGCGGTCGGCGGACGATTCTCTTCGTTGACGAAATTCACCGGTTCAACCGGGCGCAGCAAGATCTCCTCCTGCCCGACATCGAACGGGGCACCATTCGATTCATCGGTGCAACCACCCAGAATCCGTTTTTTTATGTCAATGGCCCGTTGGTCTCCCGCTCCCAAATTTTTCAGCTCGAACCGTTGTCGGAAGCCGACCTCGTCACCCTGCTTCACCGGGCCGCCGCCGATCCTGAGCGGGGACTGGGCGACCGCCGGATTGAGCTCGCGCCGGATGCCGCCCGGCATTTGGCGACGGTAAGCGATGGCGACGCCCGACGCTGCCTGAACGCCCTCGAAATCGCAGCCCTCACCACCCCCTCCGATCCGAGCGGCGGAGTGACGATTACCCTGGCGGTGGCGGAAGAGAGCATCCAACGCAAGGCGGTGCTCTATGACCGCGAGGAGGACCATCATTACGATACCATTAGTGCGTTTATTAAGAGCATCCGCGGTTCGGACCCCGATGCCGCCCTCTATTGGCTGGCGAAAATGATTCATGCGGGAGAAGACATGCGGTTTGTGACCCGGCGCATCCTCATCAGTGCAGCCGAAGACATTGGGTTGGCCGATCCGCAAGCCCTCTCGGTCGCCGTCGCCGCTCAACAGGCCTTCGAGGTGGTCGGCTTGCCCGAGGCTGCGCTCCTGTTGGCCGAGGCCGTCATTTACCTCGCGACCGCTCCTAAGAGTAACTCGACCACCCTGGCCATCGGCGCGGCCCTGGAGGAGGTAAAAGTCGGTCGCACCCTCGCCGTGCCCCGGCATTTACGGGATGGTCACTACGCCGGGGCCAAACAGTTCGGGCACGGCACGGGCTATCAATACAGCCATGACAGCCCGGAAGGTTACATTCCCCAGGCTTACCTGCCCGAGGGCCGCACCTATTACACGCCGACAGGGCGCGGTTATGAAAAGCGAATCGCCGACCGGCTGGCTTATTGGAAGAGTCTGTGGGAGGAACCCGCCAGTTGAAGCGATCACTCAAACTCGACGCGGCCTGTGGGCGGCAGAAGCGACAGTGGCCCCCCGGTTAAAATCGTCAGCACCAGGAGCGCCCGATATTTGAACCAGACAAAAAGCCAACCGCCCGCGGACCCGTCGATGAGGACCGCATAAAGCTTGAGCTTCGCCGTGTCGGGCGGAATGCCCCTCAGCCAGTGCCCGGCGTAAATTCCGAGGTCGGCGACCACCCCAGAGCGATGGGGGTTCCGAACAACGGCTTATTCGCGGGGCAGATAGACTTCATCCCCCTGCCGGGCGTCGCCTTTGGTGATGTTGGCCGCTGCGAATTGGCCGGTGCGCTCCTTGGCAAATTCCACCTCGCCCACCTCCCCCCCCTCGCGGCGGAGCGTGGCTTTCCTTCCGGCAGGGATGGCGTAAGCGTTGCTCGCATCGACGATGACAAATCCGTGATCTTCATTCACGGCCACCACGGAGCCGAGGTAGAGCCCCAGATCCGCCCGTTGGATGGCCGGGGGCGTCTTCTTCCCAAACCCGGCCCACGGCACCGCCGCGCATCCCGATAAGACGAAAATCAGGGAAGAGAGGAAAATCAATCGGGCAGGCAAACGACGTGGCATGCAGAGAGATTGGAAGATTTCGCCCCCATCCGCAAGGCGGGGCTCCGCCCTCGGTTTTCCCTCCGCTTGAAAAGCCCGATCCACGCTGACATGGTCCCCGCCGTGTCGCTCCGCCGTTTCCCCCTCCCCGAGATTGCCATTCTCCTGCTTGCGGCAGGGTTGCGACTTTACGCGCTGGACTGGAAACCGGCCCACTTCGATGAAGGAGTGAACGGCTATTTCGTCGATTTACTGAAGCGGACGGGCATGTTCGTTTACGATCCGACGAACTACCATGGGCCGCTGCACATGTATCTGTTATTCGGGGCCCAGACCTTGTTAGGGCGGGAGGTCTGGGCATTGCGACTGCCGGTTGCCCTGGGCGGGGTGGCCGCAGTGGCCATGCTGCTCTGGGGTTGGCGGCGGTTGCTCCCGCGACCGGTTTGTCTGGGGGCCGGGCTTCTGCTGGCCCTTTCGCCTGGGGCGGTTTTTGTCAGCCGTTATGCCATCCACGAAACCTGGCTGGTGCTGGCATTGCTCTTTTTTACCGTCGGCGTCGCGGAATGGTGGCGGTTCCAATCTCGACGGGGCGTTTGGTGGGCTTGGGGCGGGCTGGCCCTCGCCCTGCTCACCAAGGAAACCTGGGTGGCGCACCTAGCTTGTTTCGCCATCGCAGCCGGAGTGGTCGCGGCCTTGCAAAAGGTTTATCCCTCGGATCCACCGGAGGCTCCCGAAGAACGGATGCCGCAGGCTAGCTGGCGGGATTATCTGCTGGCTCCCTTCACGGCGCTACTCGCGTGGGCCGTTTTTTACGCCGCCTTCGGCCTAAATCCGGAGGGGCTCGTCGACTTTTTCCGCGCTTTCTCAGCTTGGTTCGCGACCGGGACCGGGGAGACGGGGCACAACAAGGCGTGGTGGTATTGGCTTGATTTGATCCGGCAGATGGAATGGATCGCGGCGGCGGCGCTTCTTGGGTCGGTCTACTATCTTTTCAAGGGAGCAACCGTCATGCGCTGGCTGGCTGCCGCGACTTTCGGGACGTTGGCGGCTTACTCGATCGTTGCCTACAAAACGCCGTGGTGCATCGTCTCGTTCACCTGGGCCTATGCGCTGCTCGCGGCCGACCTAGCCATGCGATTGTCCCGCCAATTCGGGAGCGTGATCCCGGTGCTGATCGTTTGCCTGGCGGGTGCCCATGATGGCTGGCGAGCGTGGCAGTTGAACTTCATTCGATACGACGACCCGATCGAACCGTATGTCTATGTGCAAACCCGACGCAGTTTCCGGGCGGTGGTGAATCCCCTGCTCGAAGCCGCCCGCGAACGCCCGCAACTTTATGGGGCACGGGGGTTGGCCGCCGTTGACAGCGTGCATCCGGTGCCGTGGATTTTGGGGGATTTTCATAATATCGCCTATTACGGGAAGGAGTTTCCGGATTTGAATCAGAATTTTGACTTCCTTTTGGTGGACAAACATCACGAAGCGAAAGTCGATCTCGGTCCGGAGTTTTGGCGGGTGGAAGGGCCGCTCCGGGATGGCATGGAGCCGGTGGTCGCCTTTTTTCGCCGGAACCAATTCCCACCGCCTGAGCCGGAGGAAGGGCCATGATGGCAGGGTTGGCGGTTTTTTTCACCGTGTTCCTTTCCGCGAGTGGCCTCCTGATGGCGGTCGCCACCTTGATTCGGGGGGGGATAAATCCGACCGCCTCCCCGGGATGGACCTGGGCATGGGGCGCACTCGGTCTCGCCCTGGTGGCCGCGTGGCAGACGGCGCAGCGGTCGGAGGCCCGGCGACCGGTTCGTTGGGGAGAGGGGTTGTTCTTCGTGGCCGGGTTGATCGTGATGTTGCGGCTGTCGCTTTGGAGCGGTTATTTGGAAGGAAACGAAATTCGGGTGCTCCTGCCGAATAATTTAGGGGACTATGCCCTCCACGCTTCGCAGACCGCTTTTCTGGTGCAACAACCGCAGTTTCCGATGCCGGCACAGATTTTGGACGGAGCCCCGTTTGCCTATCCATTTGGGATCAACTGGGTGGCGGCCGGGTTGGCGAGCAACGGGACAACGATCCCGGTGGCGCTCACCATGACTCTGACAGCAGCCGGCCTCGGGCTCATCGGAGCGGCCTGGAGTTGGTCGCGGGGCTTTGGGATTTTACTCCTGCTATTGAACGGTGGGGTGGCAGGATTTACATTTGTTCATGGGTGGCAATGGCTGAATTACCAAGATGCCTTGGCATGGAAATCGATCGCGCTCTCCATGCTCGGCACGCAGCGAGGGGTGGTGGTCGGGCTCGCCGCAGGGTTGTTGCTGCTTGGGCATCTCCGCTCGATGCTCTCGGAGGGGGCAGCGACCCGACCAGGGTTGCGGCTGCCCGGCTGGGTGGCGGCCTTGTTGTATGGTTCTTTGCCGTTGTTTCATTTGCATAGCTTTGCCGCGATTAGCTTTATTGGGGTCATCGCGGTGGCTTTCCGCTGGCGGTCGGGGGGGTGGCAAGTCGTCCGCCAACTCATCCCAGGCGGCTTGGTGGCGGCTGGCTTTGTCTGGTGGGTGACTGGCGGTTTGACCCTCGGTCGACAAGGGGGCTGGGCGACGGGTTGGTGGGTGCAGGAAGGGCATTCCGCTCTCGGTTCCCTTTTTTTAAACATCGGGTTTTGGCCGGTGGCGGTGGGGGTGCTCGCAGCGGGGGCGATTTCTCCCTGGGTACGGGTTCGGCTGGCGCACTGGCGGCTCTGGGGGTTGCATCGGCGGGATGCTTTGGTGCTTTTCCTGCCTGGAGCAGGGTTGCTGGCCTTGGCGTGCGCTGTTTACCGGTTTCAACCGTGGCCATGGGATAACACGAAGTTTTTTGTTTGGGCTTACCTCGTGATCGGAACCGCTGCCTGCGAGGCGCTGCTCCGGCGGGCCCCGCTCTTTGTGAAACTCCCGGTCGGGCTCCTGCTTTTTCTATCTGGGGCGGTGACCCTGATCGCCGGGCTGGTGCCCAAACCCGAGGGATATGGTCTGCTAACCCGTTCCGAACTCACGGCGGTCGGCGAAGGGCTGAGCCATCTGGACACGGGCGAACGGTTTCTCTGCAGCTCCCACATCGATTATCAACACCCGATCATGTTGCAGGGAGGGAAGGTCGTGGCGGGTTACGACGGCCATCTTTGGAGTCATGGCTACCTCTATGGACCCAAGGTAGAGGCTGTCCGGCGGGTGTTGGCTGGAGCGGAAGGTTGGGAAGCCGACGCTGCCCTCACCGGAGCCACCCTCGGTTTCTGGGGAGCTCGCGAGTCTGCCGCTCATCCCGGCCCCAAGCCCCCCTGGGCCGTGCCCTCGAATCTCGTCGTGGCCGCCCCCGGATTCTCCATCTACCGGTTGCGCCCGCTTGAAAACCCGACGGGGAAAACCCTTCAGCAACTCTGGAAATAACCCCTCTGTTTCATAAAAGCCGGAGGGGTTTACGCCGCCAAGGCAACCGGCAACGCTTCGCTCAAGGCCACTCGGGTCGCTTCCAGTGCCTCGGCATCATGCGCCAAAGAAATAAATCCCGCCTCGAACTGGGAAGGGGCTAGGTAAATCCCCCGGTCGAGCATGGCATGGAACAATCGCCCAAAAGCTGCCGTGTCAGACCGCTTGGCCTCCGTCAGGTTTCGGACCGGTTCCTCAGTTAAAAAGAGGCAGAACATAGAGCCCACTCGGTGCCACTGCCAGTTCCGCCCTCCTTCGGCCAAC
>CAZSPO010000050.1:0-13537 GCA_964608775.1 uncultured Chthoniobacterales bacterium
AGCGCTTCCGCGCCCCGACCGCCGCTTGCGTTCGATGGAGCCGCCATACAATCCTATGAAAAAGCATTGCTTCCGCAGGCGGCTCCCGACGATGGTTCGACTCATGCCCACCCCCTATCGTGTTGCATTCATTGGTTGCGGCAAGCGCGCCCATCATTCTGCCCAAGGCGTGGCTTCCGACCCTCGCTGTGAAGTTGTCGCCCTCGTTGACCTGCATGCTGAGCCAGCTAAGAACCTCGCGGACACTTTCCACTTCAACGCACCTCTTTTCACCGACCACACCGAGATGCTAGAAGAGATTCGGCCTGACGTGGTCATTGGCTCTTTGTGGACCCCTCTGCATCTCCCCGTTTTCCGAGACTGCGCCGAGGCGGGGGTGAAAGCGTTTCTTTCGGAGAAACCGATGGCTCCTTCCTGGGGAGAATCGATGGAAATGGGCGCGATCGCCGAGAAAACGGGCTGCCTACTCACTTTCTGTCATCAACGCCGATTTGCCCCGGGCAATCGGCTGGTGAGAGAATGGCTGCACGCCGGTAAATTTGGCGAGATTTACGAAATGGATTTGTTCGCCCCGTGCGGCCTGTTGGATTGCGGCACGCATTCCATTGACCAAGCCATGTCGTTTAATCAGGAGTCACCCGCCCGATGGGTCATCGGTGCGGCGGATGTCAGTGAAGTGACCGAGTCCTTCGGAATTCCCACCGAAGCGATGTTCAACGGGCTAATCGTTTTTGAGAACGGGGTGCGTGCCAGCATTCAATGCAAAGGCCCCGACCGGAAAATTCCCGGAGGCGTCCGGATTCTCGCGACCAAGGGCCTGTTAGAAGTCGGGTGGGACGGAAAAGTCGTGCGTTGCCATGTCTACGATGATCCCGGTTGGACCATCGAAGAACCGTCGGCCACCACTCCCGGCGCGGTGATGGAGGCCGTCGTGGCCAGCGCGCTGGATGCGCTCGACTCCGGGCACGAGCCCGAACTCTCTTACAAAAACGCCCTCCGCGCCACAGAAGTGATTTTTGCCCTCTATGAGTCGGCCGCTACTCGCAAACAGGTAGAACTCCCCCTTTCCATTCGGGAAAACCTTTTCACCCAACAATTTCCCGCCAACGCGAACTGATTCCCATCGCTCTCCATGCCGCTCCTCGACAAACCGCTTGCCGAACTCCACCGCTACACCGGTCGCAACCCGCGCCCCACCGATTTCGATGCTTATTGGCAACGAGCGGTGAATCAGCTCGATGATATCGATCCCGAACTCCGCCTTGATCCCGTCGATCCACTCGGCTCGGCCAGCGTCGAATGCTTCGATCTTTGGTTTACTGGGGCCGGGGGAGCTCGGGTCTATGCCAAATTTCTCCGGCCCCGCACCCGACCTAGGAAATGTCCGGCCGTCCTGATGTTTCATGGATACAGCGGCAACAGCGGCTCGTGGCATGATAAACTCGGCTACGTCGCCGAAGGGTTTTGCGTCGCGGCCCTCGATGTTCGCGGGCAAGGCGGTCGCAGCGAAGATGTCGGGGGAGTGAAGGGCAACACCTTGCGCGGGCATATTGTGCGGGGCCTGGAGGATCACGAAGACAAACTCCTTTTTCGCGACATCTATCTGGATACCGTCCGGCTCGCCCGCCTCGTCATGGAGATGCCCGAGGTCGACCCAACGCGCCTGGCGACCACGGGAGGCTCCCAAGGAGGTGGGTTGACCCTGGCCTGCGCCTCCCTGGAACCCAGGATCGCCATGGCGGCCCCGATTTATCCCTTCCTCTCTGACTATCTTCGGGTCTGGGAAATGGACCTGGCTAAAAACGCTTATCAAGAACTGACCGAATGGTTCCGGCATTTCGACCCCACCCATGCCCGTGAGCAAGCGGTCTTTGAGCGGTTGGGTTATATCGACAACCAGTTTCTCACCCCTCGCATCCAAGCGGAAGTGCTGATGGGTGTGGGTCTCATGGATGCCGTCTGCCCCCCCTCGACACAGTTTGCCTCTTACAACCGGATCAGCTCCTCAAAGCGAGCCGCAATCTACCCAGATTTCGGCCACGAAGAATTGCCAGGGTTACGGGATGAAATTTTCCGATTTCTGATGCGGCTCCGAGGTTAGCCCACACAGCTCAAGCTGACGGCCCGGCAGGGGTTCCTCTGACAACAGCCGCTATTTTCCTCGCCAACGCTTCGGCAGTGTAAGGTTTGGGGATGAAATTCTGTATCCCCAGATGGATGGCCTTCGAAATCCCGCCGTCGGAAGCGTGCCCGCTCGAGCAGATGACCTTCACCGTCGGCTCGATCGCTTGTAGCGCTACGATAGCCGCATGCCCGTCCATCACCGGCATCATCATATCCATGAGCACCGCCGCCACCCGGCTTTTGTGCTGAACGAATAATTGCACAGCCTCCGCCCCGTGCGCGGCGGTCAAGACCCGGTACCCCATCCGTTCCAAAGTGTGGCTGGTAACTTTTCGAATGTTCTCCTCGTCATCGACCACCAGGATTGTCTCGCCCCGGCCCATGGGGATTGGGTCGGCCACTTCGGGGGTTATTGGCTCAGACTTCGCTTCGAGCATAGCCGGTAGGTAAACTTTGAAAGTCGCCCCGCAATTCGGCTCACTGTAAACCGTCATGAACCCGTCGTGCCCGCGCACGATACTCATGACCGTCGGCAGCCCGAGTCCCGTGCCGCGCCCTGGTTCTTTCGTAGTAAAAAACGGATCAAAAATCCGGTCCTTCACCTCCTTAGACATGCCCGTGCCGTCATCCATCACTTCAACCAACAGGTGCGGGCCTTCGCGGGAGAGCGGATTCATGCCGACGTAAAGCTCATCTAACACCACGTTGCGCAGAGAGACCGTAAGGGTGCCGCCGTTTAGCATCGCGTCACGGGCATTAACACAAAGGTTCATCAGCACCTGGTGCATTTGGGTGGGATCCGCTTCCACACCCCAAATATCTCGGTCGCAGAGGAGTTGAAACGTGATGTTTTTGGGGAAGGTATCATGCACCACCCCTTCAATCTCTTTAGCGATATGCCGGAGGTTAACCTGTATTTTTTCCCCGTCTAATCCGCGTGAGAAAGCGAGCACCTGCCGCACGAGATCGGCTCCATGCTGAGCGCTATGTGCGATGGTTGCGAGCATTTGCAGCCGGTCGGCATTCTCTTCGTCTAACATCAACATATCCACCGCCAAAAGAATTGGGGCGAGCACGTTGTTAATGTCATGCGCGATTCCCCCGGCCAACGTGCCGATGCTCTCCATCCGCTGGGCGCGAAGAAATTGTTCCTCCAAGCGTTTGCGTTCGCTGATGTCCTGTTTGACCGCCACAAAATGGCGGATCGCCCCCTGTTCATCGCGCAACGGGGTAATGGTCATTTCTTCTGTCACCAGGGAGCCATCTTTCCGGCGGTTGACCAATTCCCCCGACCATACCTTGCCGGCCTGGATGGTTTTCCAGAGTTTCTTATAAAACTCTGGTTTCTGTTTGCCGGATTTCACCAAACTTCGGGGATTCCGCCCGATGGCTTCTTCGAACGAATAGCCGGTGTGGTTTTGAAAAGCTTTGTTAGCCCATTCGATGTTGCCCTGGCTGTCGGTGATCACAATCACGTTGGCCGCCGCATCAAGCGCGCCGCTGCGGAGATACAATTTTTCCTCCATTGCGCGGCGGTTGGTGATGTCGTGAAGAATCACATGCAGCAATTCCCGGCCCTCCAAGTGGATCAACCCGGAAAACATCTCCACATCCCGAGCCGTTCCATCCGCAAGTTGATGCCGTCCATTGACCGGTAAATCCCCGACTTCTCGTGCGACGGAGAGGGTCGCGAGTAATTCCGGAGCCAGACCACACTCAAGATCCGGCAGACATTTGCCGCAAAGGGCCTCCCGGCCCCACCCGTAGAAGGCGACCGCAGCGGGGTTGGCATCGAGAATCCGGCCATCCTGCGGATCGAGGAGCAGCATGACGGTGTGGCGATTCTCGAAGAGGCTTCGGTAGAACTCGGCAGCCTGTTCAACTGGGATGTCCGAAGGAGGGACGGATTCTGGAGAGGGGTTCATTACGCCTTGAAAGGCAATTGACAGCGTAACCCCTCCCGATGGTTTGCGCAATGCAGACTGAGCCCCGTCGTTTCATAAAACAGTGGGGTAAAGGCCGATAGAATGGGACGAGAGAAAGCTGGAAGCCCTATTTGGGACATGGGTCCGTGCTGGAGGCACTTTGGATAGGAGTCGGTTCGCTGCCGGAGGCACTTTGGATATTAGCCGGTTCGGTGCCGGAGGCACTTTGGATAAGAGTCGGTTCGGTGCCGGAGGCACTTTGGACATTAGCCGGTGCGCGCAAGCCACCGGTTCCCATTGTAGAACAGTTGCGCCCCGGCAGGGGCGGAGGATGTCTGAGAGCCACCAGAGAAATAAAATTCCATATTAAACCTCAGTCTGTGCGGAAAACACTCGATGTTTTTCCTGGAAGGAATGGGTCGGCTGGTGTTCCGCCCGTGCGATGGAGGAGTGCCCTGCTTTTTGAGAAGGGTTGCTGGCATTATACCCGAATCGATCCGCTGCCCCTGCCGGGGCAAAATATTTTCTGGGTGGATCCGGTGGCTTGCGCACACCGGCTAATGTCCTTAAAGCCCTTCCGGGCTAATGTCCTTAAAGCCCTTCCGGGCTAATGTCCTTAAAGCCCTTCCGGACTCATGTCCTTAAAGCCCCCTCCGGGCTAATGACCCCAAGACCTTTCCGGACTCATGTCCTTAAAGCCCCTCCGGGCTAATGTTTTTCAAGCCCTGGCGGGTTAATGTCCTGAGAACTCCTTGCAAAAGATCAAACACACCGAGCTGGTCTAATGAAACAGTGGGGTTGAAGCCCAAGGCTTTCGCGATGAATGGCCTCTTCAGGCACGGTCGTCGCCTTGCGAAGCGGTCCCCTGTCGGTTACGGTCGGCTTCTGGGCTTGGCAACGAGCCCGCTGCTAATCGCCATGCTTACCATCGATAAACTCCGAAAATCCGTCGGCGGCCGTCTGCTGTTCGAAGAGGCTTCTTTCACCGTCAACTATGGCGAGCGCGTCGCGTTGGTCGGCCCGAATGGGGCGGGGAAATCGACCCTCTTTTCCATCCTCCTCGACAAAGGAGAAGCCGACGCTGGCACCGTGGAACGGGATGCGTGGACGATGCTCGGTTATCTGCCCCAGGAGGGAGAGGCGGTGGGCGAAGAGTCGGTGCTGGAAATTGCCACGGGGCGCGCCGGAGAACTGCCCGCGCTCGAAGTCCGGCTGCGCGAACTGGAAGCGGCTGGAGATGTCGAGAGCCCGGCGTATCTCGAAGCCCACGCCAAACACGAGGTGCTCAGTGATCCCCAGGTCGAAGCCAAGGCCAAGAAGATGTTGGCTGGCCTCGGATACAAGGAGACCGATTTCGCCCGCAAAGCCCGGGAAATGAGTGGGGGCTGGGTGATGCGCGCCCATTTGGCCCGACTGCTCGTCATGGAACCCGACCTCCTCCTCCTGGATGAACCGACCAACCACCTCGATCTCGTCTCCCTCCTCTGGTTGCAGGATTACTTAAAATCATGCTCCAGCGCTCTCCTCCTGATCTCGCACGACCGGCAGTTCATGGACGAAGTGGCGGAGCGAGTGATCGAAATCCATGAGCGAAAGCTGATTTCGTATGCTGGTAATTACACCACCTACCTGGAGCAAAAGGAGGCGAATTACGAACGTCAAAACGCCGCTTACAAAAGCCAACAAAAGGAAATCGCCACCATCCGCGAGTTTTACGAACGTTTCAGAAACGTCGCCTCCAAAGCTGCCCAAGCCCAAAGCAAACTCAAGGAAATCGACCGCATGCAACTGGTCGAAAAACCGGTGCCGCCCCGGAAGCCGTTCCGCTTCCAAATCCCCCAGCCGGAACGAAGCGGGCATCGAGTCATTTCGCTCGAAGGCATCCATATGGCTTACGGAAACCATGTGGTCTATCAGAACCTCGACCTCATGATTGAGCGCGGAGAACAAACCGTCCTCGTCGGACCCAACGGAGCAGGAAAATCGACCCTGATCAAAATCCTCGCCGGCGAACTCACCTTTCAAAAGGGAGAACGCAAAGTCGGCACCCAAACGAAAATCGGCTATTTTTCCCAACATCGCTCGGCCTCTTTGGATCCGGCCAAGACGGTTCTGCAAGAAGTGATGGAGACGGCTCCGACGCTACGGGAAAACGACGCACGCGGGATTCTAGGCTCGTTTCTTTTTCGAAAGGAGGAGATTTACAAGAAGACCGCCGTCCTGAGCGGTGGGGAGAAAAGTCGGCTGAACCTGATCAAATTTTTGGTCGATCCTCCGAATTTACTGCTCATGGATGAACCGACCACCCATCTGGATATTCACACGGTGGAATCCCTGATTCTGGCATTGGAAGCTTACGAAGGGACATTGGTCTTCATTTCTCACGACGTGCATTTCATCCGAAAACTCGCAAAAAAAGTGCTCCATGTGAATGAAGGCCAGGTGACTCCCTATCCGGGAGGTTACGATTATTTCTTAGAGAAACAGGGTGCCCTGGGCGACGCCCGGGCGGCCGTGACGGCGGCCTGATCGGCCTCGCGTTGTCGTGTGATCCCCGCCCTGCTTACCACCTGCTTGTTCGCCTGCTCGGCGTTTTCCGGAGGGCGGATCAGTCGGTTATTGGGGGGCTTGCACGCCTCGGTCTATCGAACCACCCTGGCTCTCGGGTTGCTAGCTTTGGTGCTCTTTTGGAACCGAAGCGACTTTGCGTTCACCTCCGCCGCTTCCCTCTTGCTGGTGGTGAGCGGGTTCATCGGCTTTGGCATCGGCGACCTCGCCTTGTATCATGCTTACAACCGGATCGGAGCCCGGCTTGCCGTGTTGCTTTGCCAATGTGTCGCCGTCCCGATCGCCCTGGCTGCCGAGTGGCTCTGGATTGGGACCGCGGTGCAGGCGCTCGATCTGCTTTGGATCCTGGCCATTCTGGGAGGGGTCATCCTGGCCCTCGCCCCTCGCGAAAATCCCGGCCTCCCGTTGCGGCATCTGCTGATTGGCACCGGCCTGGGCTTGGTTTCAGCCTTCGGCCAGGGGTTCGGTGCCGTCCTCAGCCGACGCGCTTACGAAGCTCAGACGTCCGTCGGCCTCGATATCGATGTCCCCGCCGTGACCTTTCTGCGGCTGGCCAGTGGCTGGGTGTTCCTTCTTCTTTGGCTGACTTTTCACATGGGTCGACAGCCGTTCCCGAGTCGTTACACCGTGCGAAAAAGCTTTCCATGGCTTTTCGCCAATGCCCTCGCGGGACCTTGTCTCGGAGTCATGATGTATCAATACGCCTTGTCCGTCGCGCCGAGTGGACCCGTGCTCGCCATTGTCGCCACCACTCCCATCGCGGTGATCCCACTCACCGCTTGGATCGATGGCGACTGCATCACCCCGAAAGCCCTGGCCGGCTCGGTGCTGGCCATTGCCGGGGTGATTGGGCTGCTGGTGATCTCATAAGAGGGATAATTGAAGCGAGCTGTCTGACGCAGCTTGATTCCCGCGCTGCCTCGGCCCATCTTGCCTGTCGCATTCCTTTATTTCCCATGTCCCTGACTGAAGACCAAAAACAAACTGTGACCGGCTGGATTAAAGCCGGTGCCTCCCTCAACGACGTGCAGAAACGGCTGGCGGAGGAGCTCCAGATCTCTTTGACCTACCTTGATGTGCGGCTCCTGGTGGCCGAACTGAATGTGGTGCCCAAAGAAAAAGAGAAACCGCAAGAAGCGAAACCCGCCCCGGAGCCCGAACCGGCAACCGCCCCATTGAATGCCGATGGGCTGAATGACGACCCGCCTCTGCCTGGCGGTGGGAACGTCTCCGTGAGCATCGATCAGATTACCCGGCCAAACGCGATGATCAGCGGCAAAGCAACCTTCTCCGATGGCCAACGGGCCGAGTGGTATCTGGACCCGATGGGCCGACTGGCGCTCGATCCGGTGACGCCCGGTTATCGCCCGAGCCAGGAAGATGTCATGACCTTCCAAATGGAGCTCCAACGCCTGGCAAGCCAGCAAGGCTTGTAGCTTTCCAACCGGCCAACCACCAGCCCAACCGTCCGCTCCCGCACCATCTACCCTCTCCTACTCCCGCAGACGCCCGACCATTCGCTCAATGCATTCCGCGAGGCCGGGATCATCTACCTTGGCCAGAGCCTTGTCATACGGCAAAACAAGCCGCTTCCGCGAAGCTGTTTCCGGCCAGACCCGCAGCAGTTTGGAGACCCGGAGCGGAAGAATGTAAAGGGGTCGGGCTTTCGGACGCTCGCAACGACCGCGAATTCCGGGGGTGATTTCACCTAAGACACCCGCCTCCTCGAAAGCCTCCATCAACGCGACGTCCGCCCGCGTCATCCGACGTTCGGGCTGGCCTTTGGGCAAAATCCAACGGGTCTGAGTCGAGTTGGTCACTAGCACCACATGCAACCGCCCTCGGCGAAACAAATAAGGCAGCGCCCCGATTTGAAAGGGATGCAAGGCCGTGTTCGGCAACCCGTGCGCAGCGAGAAAACCATGGCGATACTCCAGCACACCGGTGACTTCCAACCCCAGAAACTCCGGCTTTTCCCAACTGGCCGCAGCCTCGGTGTCGTGGTCGAAATGGACATCGGCCAACACCAACGGCGAGTGGTCAGCTTCGAACGCATCGAGGTGCGCCCGCCGACCGCCCAGCGTGAGGGCCTGTCGGCGAATGAGAAGTCGATGCCCCTCGGTCAATGGCCAGAGCGACTGAAATTGCGCACGACTCAAGGGAATCTCGACGCGGTCCCGGGCGGAAACCCCATTTTCCCGCACCGCAAGAAACCAATCACGCCCGGCGCTGCGAAGGCGGACCTCGCGCGTTTCATCCTGTAAAATGTAGCCGAACTCCAGCCGAATGGGCGGGCCGAGCCGCAGTTCAGGCGGGATTTCCGGCACGAGAAAACGGCGGCGTATCCGGTGGACGGAAGAATCGGGCTTCATGCGCGAAGTTTTAACCGGGAAAGCACCTCCGACGAAAGATCGCGAAAACAGAGGGCTGCCCTTTGATTGGGCGCATGGACTTCTAACGGTTGACGATACACGCCCATTTTTTCCACCTCCACACTGAAGGGGATCGTCGTGTTCAGAAAACCGGGAAATCGTTGGGGCAAAGTGGCGAGTAACTCGCGGTGCATGCTTTTCCCTGCTTGGACCATGGAAAAAAAGGGAGCGACCTTCTCTTCCGACAGTTCTTTCTCCCGAAAGAAGGTGTAAAGCTGTTCCAAGGTCCGTTCGGAGAGGGTCGTGGGAATCACGGGCACCAGAATCAGGCCGGCGGCCAAAAAGACATTCTCCGAAAGCAGCGTGATGTTAGGCGGGCAGTCGAGGAGAATGGTGTCGTAGTCGGATTCAAGGGTCCGCAACATGCGGAGCAGTTGTTTACGCGATTTTTTGAGTCGGTCGAGCATGATGTCGAAATTCCGATACGCGAGATTCGAAGGAAGAATATCGAGGCCGGGATAATCAGACTCGCGGATGTTCGCCCGGAGCAGGGCCCCCATGCGGTCCCCTTTTTCCAACGTAAAACTATCCGCCGGACTGACCCGGAAATAAAATGCTGAGGCTCCCTGGGGATCGAGATCGACGAGCAGGGTTCGATGACCGCGTTGACGGAACGCGTAGGCGAGGTTGACGGCGAGGGCGGTTTTGCCGACGCCCCCTTTGATGCTGTATGAGGCGATAATGTTCATGAGGTGGGCGGTTGAGCCGTTGGGGCAGGTTCAGAAGGACGAAACGCGTCGCGGAAACGGCGGGCCACCGGGCCGGCGCAAAACGCATGGAGCGTGCGGACAATTTTCGGCCTCTCCTCCGCGCCGCATTGGTGAAGGACCCCGACCAGGGCTCCGACGGACATGGCCAGCCCGCTGTCCACCGTGGGACAGGTCTCCATGTAATCGAAAAGGGCGGCCTGTTGGACTTCGGTGTCATTAAAAAGCCCGAGCCGATTTTGAAGTTTTCGCAATCGGCGGGTCAGATCGTCGAGCAACGCGGGCGCAAACAGATTGCGGGAAAATTCGAGTAGATAACGGAGCTTTTTCGCCTCGATCCGGACGGCATGAAATTCATCCGCTGGCGATGTGGCCAGCAAAGCGCGGGAAAGCCGACGGATCTTGCGGTAACGCCGCCAAATTTGCCTAGCAAGCAGGGCGCGAACCGGGGTCCCGGCTTCGGCAGCGGGCTCCTTGGTCTCCAGTAGTCGCCCGATGCGTTCCAGCACCGACCCGGTTTCATCGGACCGCAAGGCTTTACAGACCTCGACGTGGCAAGTGGTTCGTTCTTCCGAGAAATCGGCGAACATTTTCTCCAAACCAGATTGCAAGCGCTCGGGCAGCCGAGCCGTGAGCGGTTCGCGATCCAACAGGTAAACATCCAGATCTCGCAGCCGATTGGTCCGGCGGGCGAGGGCGGCGAAATGGGACTTTAACTCCGTCGTGACCGGCTCAGGAAAGACCCCTCGGAAAAGGCCGAGCACCGACCGGATCTTCCGCAGGCTGACGCGATAATCATGAAGAAATTCGGTGTCGCGATCTTGCAGGATGCCTGGTTCGTTCAGCCGGGCAATGTCGAGCATGGTATGCACGATCATGATGGCGGCTGTGCGGGCCACCGTCTCCGGTTCCAATGCCAAAGGGGGTTGGAGGGTGTAATGCCGAACCGGCTCACCAGAGGCCCGCAGAAGGGCGGCAAAGGGGGGCTCTTCCATCGGGGTCAACCCGTGGCTGAGGAGGATTTCCCGGACCCCATCGGCCTCCGGCGCATAGCCACGCAAAGGCCGGAGCCGCAGGAACCGGAGAAGGGGCGTCTCGGAGTTCGTCGACCAAATTGCAAATAATTGGAGGCGGAGCACGGTCTTGCCATCGGCATTCCGCAGCTCGGCAAGTTGTTCCCAGAGTCGGGTGCGAGCCAAGCAGGTAATGGCGCGAATGCCGGTGAGCGGCTGAAGTTCCGCTCGGAAGAGGGGGTCGGGTTGTTGCCAAGCCAGAGGCGGGATGGGATCGGGGAGCGGCGCAGAGATGAGCAAGGGCGCACCGGGCCAGCCGTGTTCGAGGGGGAGGAGTTTCAACCGCGAGCCGACGCGACTCAGGGCGTGGTCGGCATGGAAGAGGGCGAAATCAAAGGTGTCATACCAATCGGAGCAGGTCTCTCCTGCGGCATGCTGGAACCAATCGAAATGCGGACGCAACCACTCGCCGATGAGAGCCGGATGTTGGTCTGCGGGGAAGAGGAGGGAGAGAATGGGGGGACTATTTGGAGCCAAGGTAATCGCGGATGAGGGTTTCAATGATGCGTTGAATGCTGGTCTCTTCTTCCACAGCGCGGCGTTTGAGCTGCTTAAGCATGGCGGCATCCAGGCGGAGAGAGGTGTTTTTCTTGGGAGCTTTCTCGCGTTTAGAAGATTTGGCCATGACAGGGGAGGCGAAGAAATAAGTGACGTCATGATTGCATGATTTGAGGCCGGTGCAATCGGAATTTTTCCCACGCTCCTGTTGCGGGTGCCGGACAAATTTATTCCAGACCACGGGTGGCCAGGGGCAGGGCATGAGAGCCCTACTGATGTCACTAACACCGACGATCCATTGATTCGAAGCCCGGATCACCCCGCGAAGGGAGTGCATCTCTCATAAAAGTTTCAATACCCCCAGCCTAGGGGAGAGAGAGCCTGTTGATTGACAAATCGGGTCCCCATTTCAATAATGATGCTGTCCATGGATCTCGACTTGAACAACCTCCTTGATGAATGGCCGCATGAGGCGGGAAAGATCAAAGTCCGCCGGATCGCCGGACGCGACGGTCGAGAAAAGGTGCAGCTTCGTCTCGATCTGGGTTTGATTCAGATGGAGATGGATGGGCGCCCGGACGGGCTCAAGCCTTATGGTCACGAATCGCTCCTTGATCATCACCGCGAAATGGCGGATGAGGCGGGCGAACGAGGCGAGCCTTACACCCTTTCCCAGGAAGCTTGCGCGGAGTTGCAGCAGGAGGGGGTGCAATATTACCACCGATACATTAGTCTTTTTCAATTGGAGGACTACGACGGGGTTATTCGCGATACACAGCGGAACCTGGCCTTGTTTGAATTTGTTGCCGACCACTGTGATCGCGAGGATATAGTTTGGTCGTTCACCCAATTTCGGCCCTACGTCACCATGATGCTCACGCGCGCCCGTTGCAACCGTGCGTTGGAGCAAAACGATTTTGAGATCGCCATCCGGGAGGTGAAACGGGGCATTCAGCAGATCGAAAAAATTTACGCAGGCTCTCCTCAACCCGAATTGGTGGCTTCGAGTTCTGAACTGGCATTTTTGAACAATTGGCTGGAAGAAATCCGGGAACAGCGTCCGGTCAGCCAGTTGGAGCGCTTGGAGCGTCAGCTCGAAGAGGCCATCGCCAGTGAGGCATACGAACAGGCGGCCGCACTGCGAGACGAGATTCGCGGGCTGAATACGCAAGCCTGATTGCCACGATTCTGTAAGGAATGGGAGGGGAAATAGGGAACATCGAGATGGCAGCCACCCCCAAAATAGTTCGTGTGCTGGTGATTAACTCGGGGAGTTCCTCTCTCAAATTCGCCCTGATCAATCCGGCCAACGGAGAAGAAACCTTTCGCGGTTTAGCGGAACGTCTCGGGACACCTGAGGCACGGCTGATAGTGCACGAAGGCGAAGGAACCCGCGAATGTCCGATGGCGGGCACCGATCACGCCGCGGCCCTCCGAGCGGTGCCCCCTCTCCTCGGAGGGTCTCCGCCGACCGCCGTGGGCCATCGGGTGGTGCATGGAGGGGAAACCTTCACTGCCCCAGCCCGAATGGATGAGACCGTCATGGAGGCCATCGCGGCCTGCATTCCGTTGGCTCCGCTGCACAACCCGGCCAACCTCCTTGGGATTGAAGCGGCCCGTCGGGCTTTCCCTGGAGTTCCGCAGACGGCTGTCTTTGATACGGCATTTCATCAGACACTGGCTCCGCACGTCTATCACTACGCGATTCCCCGACAGTTGTATGAGACGCATAAAATCCGGCGCTATGGTTTCCATGGCACGAGCCACGCCTTTGTCAGCATGGAGGCTGCCGCTCGCTTGGGTCGCCCCCTTGATCGCCTCCACCTTTTGACCGCTCATTTGGGAAATGGTTGCAGCGCCTGCGCCATCACGGGTGGTAAGAGTGCAGATACGACCATGGGGCTGACTCCATTGGAGGGGTTGGTGATGGGGACCCGAAGTGGCGATGTCGACCCGAATCTCCACGCATTCTTGGCCGATGAAGCCGGGCTTTCGCTCGAAGCCATCACCCGCCTCCTCAATCACGAGAGCGGCTTGCTCGGGCTCTCCGGGGTGAGTGGGGATATGCGGACGTTGGAAGCGGCAGCCATGGAGGGAAATGCCCAAGCCCGACTTGCGATCGACCATTTCTGTTATCGGCTGGCCCGGGCGCTGTTGGGATTAACGGCTGCGTTGCCCGCCCTTGACGCCCTGATTTTCACCGGAGGCAT